>CAKRCJ010000357.1 GCA_934307185.1 uncultured Roseburia sp. | reverse complement strand
GACGTGATATGGTACTTACTTTAGAGGATATGGGATTTGAAATTGAGGCATCCCATCATGAGGTTGCACCGGCACAGCATGAGATTGATTTTCGTTATGATGAAGCATTAAAGACCGCGGATAATATTATGACCTTTAAACTTGCAGTGAAAACGATTGCAAAGAGACATGGAATGTTTGCAAGCTTTATGCCAAAACCCAAATATGGCGTGAACGGTTCCGGAATGCATGTAAATATGTCATTATCCAAGGACGGAAAGAATATTTTTGACAATCCGGATGGAAAGATGGGACTCAGTGAAGAGGCCTTCTGGTTTATCGGTGGTATTATGAAGCATATGAAGGGTATGGCAATTATTACAAATCCGCTGGTAAATTCCTACAAACGTTTAGTACCTGGATATGAAGCACCGATTTATATTGCATGGTCTGTAACAAACAGAAGTCCGTTAGTCCGTATTCCGGCATCCAGAGGAGCGGGAACAAGGGTGGAATTAAGAAGCCCGGACTCTTCCGCAAATCCATATCTCGTATTAGCAGCGTGTCTTGAGGCGGGGCTTGACGGAATTAGAAATAAGATTGTCCCACCGGAGGCGGTCACAGAAAATGTATTTGAAATGCGCCTTTCCCAGAAAGTAAAGCTTGGAATTGAGTCACTTCCGGCAGACCTCGAAGAGGCAATAGAAGAGTTCGAAAAAGATGATTATATAAAAAATGTTTTAGGCGGGCATATTACAGAAAAATATCTGGAGGCAAAAAGAGCGGAGTGGGCAGATTATCGTGCGCAGGTAACTGATTGGGAAATTGAGAAGTATTTATACAAGATTTAATATTTTATATTAAAACAGGACATCAGTATGAATATAATTGTGGCATTTCCCAAACAGGATACGGCCCGGAGTATAAAAAAAATCCTTATGCAGAACGGTTACCATGTAGACAGCGTGTGTACAACAGGTTCACAGGCATTGCAGAGTGCAAATGAACTTGGGGGCGGCATTATCGTGTGTGGCTGTCGTTTTGTTGATATGATGTACACGGAACTTCATGAATATCTTCCACCACAATTTGAACTGTTGCTTGTAGCGTCACCTGCAAATTGCACAGAACGTTCGCTTGCCAATATTGTCTGTCTTTCCACACCGCTTAAGGTGCATGAACTCATTCAGACAGTAGAAATGATGGAGAGTACGTTTATCCGGCGCAAAAAGAAGCAGAAAGAAAAGCCGAAGGTACGCTCAGAGGAAGAAAAGTCATTGATTACGGAAGCGAAAGCACTTTTGATGGAGCGGAACAATATGACAGAGGAAGAGGCGCATCATTACATACAAAAGAGAAGCATGGATAATGGAACCGGGCTGACAGAAACAGCGCAGATGATTTTAAGCCTTCTGCTTGCATAAACATTTTATCAGATAAGGGGCTGTTGCAGAAAACATGAATTATGCAATATATAGATATAAAAACTATGATTTGAAACTATATATTGTATGCATTATGTTTTTTGCAGCAGCTCTTTTATGCAGTGGAAGGGTATCTTATAATTTGACAGGCGAAAATTTAAAAGCCACCTTTTGACATCCTGATAGAAAAATATTTTTTGGGACTGCCAGCCATATTGATAAAAATAATTGGTTCCTGGTAAACAAAAACTCTTGCAACTATAATATATCAATGCTATACTTAAGCAAAGTTTAAAAGAACAGGCTGCCATTTTTTTGACAGAAGAAAATAAGTATTATTTTGTAATGGAGGACTCATATGTTTAAAGTAAATGACAATTATCAGAAACTTCCGGGAAGTTATCTTTTCAGCACAATTGCAAAAAAGGTAAGTGCATTCAGCCAGGCAAATCCGGACAAAAATATTATCCGTCTTGGAATTGGTGATGTGACACAGCCGCTTGCACCGGCAATTATTGATGCGATGCATAAAGCAGTAGACGAGATGGGAAATGCAGAGACTTTTCAAGGATATCCACCAGAGTTTGGGTATGAATTTTTAAGAAGTGCAATTGTAAAAAATGATTATCAGGCAAGAGGCTGTGATATTTCTATCGATGAGATTTTTGTATCAGACGGTGCAAAGAGTGACTCAGGAAATATCCAGGAAATTTTCTCTGTCAACAACAGAATTGCAGTCTGCGACCCGGTTTATCCGGTTTATGTAGACTCAAATGTTATGGCAGGAAGAACCGGCGAGTACGATGCCAAAACAGAGACCTGGAGTAATGTCATTTACATGCCATGCACAATGGAAAATAATTTTGTACCGGAGCTTCCAAAGGAAACACCGGATATTATTTATCTTTGCCTGCCAAACAATCCGACCGGTACTACCATCACAAAGGATGAGTTACAGGTATGGGTAGATTATGCCAATAAAAACGGCGCAGTCATTATTTATGATGCAGCTTATGAAGCATATATTTCAGAGGACAATGTAGCACATACCATTTATGAATGTGAAGGTGCAAAGACCTGCGCTATTGAGTTAAAGAGCTTCTCTAAGAATGCAGGCTTTACCGGAGTACGTCTTGGATATGCCGTTGTACCAAAGGACTTGAAATGCAATGATGTATCCTTGAATGCAATGTGGGCAAGACGCCATGGAACCAAGTTTAACGGTGCACC
>CAKRCJ010000356.1 GCA_934307185.1 uncultured Roseburia sp. | reverse complement strand
GGATATTACGGCGGCACATGTGGAGGCAGTGCAGATGCTTTATTTTTCACAGGTTGGAAGAAAAATAGAACTGCCGTACAATCTGGCTGCAAGGCGGAGCTATGATGGCGTGACACTGGAAATGCAGTGTGAAAAAGAAGAGAAAAATGGATTTTTCTTAGAGATAGAAAGAGAGCAGCTTGAGGCGCTGTTCGAAGGAAAAGAACTTGAATTTGAAGTCGCAGATGGCAGGGTGCGCATGCGTGGGCTCCTTTTTGATGGGCAGATGAATGAAATTCATAAAAAAACATATACGAAATGGTTGAATTATGATAAAATCAAATGTGGACTGCAAATCAGGACACGAGCTGCCGGAGATTATCTGACAGTGGATAACGAGGGGCATACCAAGAAGCTCAAGGATTATTTTATAAATGAAAAAATTCCGGGAAACGAGCGGAATGAGGTATTGCTTTTCGCAGAGCAGTCGCATATTATATGGGTTGTAGGTCATAGAATAAGCGCAGATTATAAGGTTGATGGGAATACGAAAAGAATATTAGAAGTACAGTTTTTTGGAGGAAAATATCATGAAAGTCAAGAAGATTAATGTGTATCTGACAGAGGAACAGATTACAGAGCGTGTGAGGGAAATGGGCGAAGAAATTAG
The DNA here is from genome assembly GCA_934307185.1 of uncultured Roseburia sp. GTDB lineage: Bacteria > Bacillota > Clostridia > Lachnospirales > Lachnospiraceae > Roseburia. Next base: position 1,984 of record CAKRCJ010000356.1, on the reverse strand, counting down.
CAGAGATTACGGAGATGAATCTGTATATCTCATCTGTATTTTAAAAGGTTCTATTTTCTTTACCTGTGAGCTGGCAAAGAGAATAAGTTCCCCGGTAGAAATGGATTTTATGTCAGTTTCCAGTTATGGAGCAGGAACAAAATCAAGTGGTGTTGTTAAGATTGGAAAAGATTTGGATACTACAATTGAAGGAAAAAATGTTCTGGTTGTAGAGGATATTATTGACTCCGGAAGAACCTTAAGCTATTTGCTTCAGAATTTGCAGACAAGAAATCCAAAGAGCTTAAAACTTTGCACTCTGCTTGACAAGCCGGACCGCCGGGTGTGCGATGTGAAAGTGGATTATGTCGGATTTGAAATTCCGGATGAATTTGTGGTAGGCTTTGGATTAGACCTTGACCAGAAGTATAGAAATCTTCCATATATTGGATGTGTAGAACTAGAAGACGAAGAATAAAGGAGAGCAGACTTGAACAGTAGAAAAAACAGTTACAGAGGCTTTGGATTTTATCTTTTGCTTATCCTCATCGTAGTTGGTGTATGGTATTTCTTAGATGGAAATACGACGACAAGCTCTTATACCAGAGAAGCTTTTGAGAAGGATATAACCTCCGGCGATGTGACAGCAATTGATATTGTGCAGAATCGTGAGATACCGACAGGTAGTGTAAATCTTACCTTTTCCGATTCCACGAGAAAGACACTTATTGTGTCCGACGTAAATGAGATTATCGCTTATTTACAGGACAATGATATCACGAGTTATACCATGGAGAATGTTCCGGCAGAAAACTGGATTATGACATTACTGCCGTATCTGATTATCTTTGCGGCAATGTTTATTTTCTTTATGATAATGACAAATCAGGCGGCAGCCAATGCCGGAAGCGGCGGCAGCAAAATGATGAATTTCGGAAAGAGCCGTGCGAAGCTTATGCCGCAGGATGGCAGAAAAGTAACATTTGCCAATGTTGCAGGTTTAAAAGAAGAAAAAGAAGAATTGGAAGAAATCGTAGATTTCCTCCGTGCGCCGAAGAAATATACCGCACTTGGCGCAAGAATACCAAAGGGTGTTCTTTTAGTAGGACCTCCGGGAACCGGTAAAACATTACTTGCAAAAGCGATTGCAGGAGAAGCAGGCGTACCGTTCTTTAGCATTTCCGGTTCTGACTTTGTGGAAATGTTTGTCGGTGTCGGTGCCTCCCGTGTACGTGACCTTTTTGAGGAAGCGAAGAAAAATGCACCTTGTATCGTATTTATTGATGAGATTGATGCAGTTGCAAGACGCCGTGGAACAGGAATGGGCGGTGGCCATGACGAGCGCGAGCAGACATTAAACCAGATGTTAGTTGAGATGGATGGTTTTGGAGTGAATGAAGGCATTATTGTCATGGCAGCGACAAACCGTGTGGATATTTTAGACCCTGCAATTATGCGTCCTGGACGTTTTGACAGAAAAGTGTATGTCGGCAGACCGGATATCGGAGGCAGGGAAGAAATTCTTGCCGTACATGCAAAGAACAAGCCGCTTGGTGACGATGTAGATTTAAAACAGATTGCGCAGACAACCGCAGGCTTTACCGGAGCAGATTTAGAGAACCTGTTAAACGAAGCAGCAATTGTGGCAGCAAAGGATAATCGTGCGTATATTACGCAGAATGATATTAAGAAATCCTTTGTAAAAGTAGGAATTGGTGCGGAGAAGAAGAGCCGTATTATCTCTGAAAAAGAGAAAAAGATTACTGCGTTCCACGAAGCAGGCCATGCAATTTTATTCCATGTGCTGCCGGATGTAGGACCGGTTTATTCAGTATCCATTATCCCGACCGGAGCAGGTGCAGCGGGTTATACCATGCCATTGCCGGAAAAGGATGAGATGTTTAATACAAAAGGAAAAATGCTTCAGGATATTACTGTTTCCCTTGGCGGACGTGTTGCGGAGGAGCTTGTATTTGATGATATCACAACAGGGGCTTCCCAGGAT
>CAKRCJ010000355.1 GCA_934307185.1 uncultured Roseburia sp. | reverse complement strand
AGTGGAACTTATCCGATTGAGATTCTGCCGGAATTTAACCAGAACGTATATGTTTACTTCCCATTCCCATATGCAATCAATGCAATGCGTGAGACGATCGGCGGCATGTATGAGAATGATTACTGGATGTACATGAGCCAGTTGGCAGTATTTGCGATTATTGCACTGATTATTGGTCTGTTTGTCAGAAAACCATTTATGAAGATTAATCATTTCGTGGAAGAACGAATGGAAGATACAAAGATGATGTAAGGAGAGTATGCAATGGAAACAAATTATAAAGAATCCTATAGCAGAATAATGGAATATCAGAATGAAGAGCATATGCGGAATCAGAAGAAAATCCGCTGGGGAATCCGTTGTGTGATATTAATTCCTTTGATTTTTCTTATGTTAATGTTTTCCATGGACAGCTCAAAGGTAGTGTTCCTTGTTTTATGGATTGTTTCACTTTTTACGATTTCAGCTTATCTGATTTATGTGGAATATATGGATTACACAATGCAGAAGAGACTGACAAAGCTTGGAATTAAAGAAGACGGAAAAATTGATGAACTGCTTCCAAGCAGAAGCATAGACAGCAGACTTGCTGAGATGGAACAGAAAATTGCTGCGGACAGGGAAATCCTTGCCAGATATTTTGGAGAAAGCCCGCTTATGTCAGACGAACAGTTATTAGAGGACAAGACAGAAGAGACAGACAAAACAGAACCGGAAACAAAGGACGAAACAAAAAAGGACGAGGTTTCAGGCGGCAGCAGGAAAAAGGGAAAGAAAAAAGATAAGAAGAAAGATAAGGAAGAATAAAGATGTTAAATATATTTCGGATTTTTATTTCGGATTTTAAAAGATTAAAAACAAATGTTGTTGCAGTTGTTATGGTGATTGGACTTTCCATTCTTCCTTGTCTGTATGCATGGTTTAATATTTTATCGAACTGGAGTCCATATGGACCGGATGCAACATCAAATATTAAAGTTGCAGTTGCATCGGATGATGTGGGAATTACGATTGATGATACAAGCTTTAATATGGGAGATACCGTAATCGAAGGCTTAGAGTCCAATACGACCATCGGCTGGGTATTTACGGACACGACAGAAGAAGCAATTGACGGTGTTTATAGTGGTGATTATTATGCAGCATTAATTATGCCGGAAGATTTTACCGAAGATATGGTAAGCTTTTTGGCAGATGAGATGGAGCACCCGGAAATAACTTATTATATCAATGAAAAGAAAAATGCAATTGCGCCAAAAATCACAGATAAGGCAAAAGCAGCGGTGCAGCTGGAAGTAAATACGCAGTTTATTTCTACACTTGTATCAAGCTGTATGCAGGTGACAGATACGTTAATGGATTCGTCTGTTCTGGAAAAAAGCACCGGTTCTTCCAACGTAATTGATATGTTAATTAATAAATTGCAGGAAGCAGACTCCGATTTGGAAGTATATGAAAACCTGCTCAATTCCCTGATGTCAATTTCGGGAAATGCTTCTACAACCACAAACCAGTTTGCGGCAGTTTATCCGGATATGAGCAGTGCAATAAAGAGCGGACAGAGTGCAATGGGTAATTTACAGAATGCAACAGGAACCGGTCTGGCTTCTCTTGGAACAATATCCAAAGGACTTTCTGCTACTTTTGGTGGTATTAGTAGTGCATTAGGCTCTATTTCAAAAGCATTAGATACTTCAAATGGAAACCTGTCACAGCTTTCTGCAACGCTAGCATCTGCAAATATCAGTTTGACCGGAACAAAGAATGCGATTACCGATATGAGAGAAGTAATAGCAGAGCGTTTAGAACGGTTAAATAAGCTAAAAGGTGAGAACGGATACGATATGCTGTCAGAATTACTTACGCATGATGCGGATGAAATCGGAAGCTTTATGGCGTCTCCGGTCCAGATTGAGACAGAGGCAATTTACGAGGTGGACACTTACGGTTCTTCCATGGCACCTTTCTACAGTGTACTTGCACTCTGGGTTGGTGGTCTGATTCTGGTAGCTATTATTCATACACATGTAGAGTTAGAACCGGCATTTAAGAATGCCAAGCCACATCAGCAGTTTTTCGGAAGATATATTACGTTCTTCCTTATCAGCCAGGTACAGGCTTTAATTACTGTATTGGGTGATTTGTACTTTATTGAAATTGAATGTGCGCATCCGGTTTTATTCTGGCTTGCAGCGTCCTGCTGTAGTTTCGTATTCAGCTTCTTAATGTATGCGTTAACCGCAGCATTTGGAAATATTGGAGAGGGACTTGCCATTATCATCATGGTAATCCAGGTAGCCGGAGCAGGCTGTACCTTCCCGATTGAGACATTACCGGAGGTATTCCAGACCTTTTATAACTTCCAGCCGTTTAAATATGCAATGGGAGCAATGAAAGAAGCCGTTGCCGGAATGTATCAGGATGATTACTGGAAAGACCTTACAATATTGCTTTCCTATACCATTCTCTCTCTGATTGTCGGATTAGTGCTTGCAGGACCATTCCGTAAAATCAATCACTTCATCGAGGAAAGCAAAGAAAAATCAGGTGTTATGCTTTAATCATAAAAATCTTATAGAAAATGTTGAAAGACTGTAAAAGAGTCTTATTACAGGGAAACGTCAGTTCCGGCAAATGCTGGTT
>CAKRCJ010000354.1 GCA_934307185.1 uncultured Roseburia sp. | reverse complement strand
ATGCAGGTAACGGTATATCAGATTATTTATGAACTTGGTTTTATCAACCATTTATATGGATACATCATCATGATGATGGGAACAGATGTTATTTCAATCTATATTTTCATCCAGTATATGGAAAATATTCCGGTATCCTTAGATGAGTCAGCGATTATTGATGGAGCTTCTTATTTTAAAATTTACTGGAAGATTATGCTTCCGTTATTGAAGCCGGCAATTGTAACTGCCTGTATTTTAAAAGGTGTCGGTGTGTATAACGAATACTACGCAGCAAACCTTTACTTAAATAAACCGGAATTAAAGACAATGGCAATTTCACTTTATACATTTACCGGACCTCTTGGAAGCCAGTATAACCTTATTTGTGCAGGTGTTATTATTTCACTGCTTCCTGCATTACTGGTATTTGTTGTTTGCCAGAAACAGATTTACAGTGGAATCACAGCGGGTGCTGTGAAAGGTTAAATCAGGATTTGATTTTTATGGAGTTTCAGGAGTGAAGCTATGATGAACGAAAAACAGTGGCTGGCAAAAGAAGCCAGAGAACATTTAGAACAGACAATCATTCCTTTTTGGAAAAATTTAAGAGATGACCAGTATGGCGGCTATTATGGATGGCTTTCCTATGACCTGGTTTTGGATAAAAAAGCAGTAAAAGGATGCATTTTAAACAGCAGAATTACATGGTTCTTCTCCAATGCTTACACAGTGCTTAAAAATGCCGGGGAAGTGGACGAAAGTCTGCTTTCCTGTGCAGAACACGGCTATGAATTTTTAAGGGACAAATGCATTGACAAAGAAAACGGTGGAATTTACTGGTCGTTAAAATATGATGGAACACCGGAGGATACGACCAAGCATACATATAATCAGGCATTCTGTATTTATGCGTTAGCTTCTTATTTTGAGGCATCCGGGGACAGGGAAGCACTCAAACTGGCGTACCGCCTGTTTGAACTGATTGAGAAAAAATGCACCGATGAAATTGGCTATTTAGAAGCATTTACCGTTGATTTTAAACCGGAGTCCAACGAGAAGCTTTCGGAAAACGGGGTGCTTGCAGATAAGACAATGAACACGTTGTTACATGTTTTTGAAGCATATACAGAATTTGTGCGGGTTACAAAGCCGCTTACGGATACCGGGGCAGTGAATGCCAGAAAAGAAGTAGAAAAGCGTCTGATGTGGATAATGGATACATTTGTTGAGAAAGTGTACAATCCGAAGCTTCACAGACAGGAAGTATTTTTTGACAGGGAATATCACAGTATTTTAGATTTGCACTCTTACGGACATGATATTGAGACGGCATGGCTGTTAGACCGCGGAGTGGAAGTACTTGGAAGAAAAGATTACGAGGAGAAAATCACTCCGGTGACGAAAGCCTTGACAGAGCAGATTTACCGCACCGCCTTTGATGGTCACTCCCTTGCAAACGAATGTGACAGAGGTGTTGTCAATGAAAACCGTGTCTGGTGGGTGCAGGCAGAGACAGTGATTGGATTTTTGAACGGTTACGAAAAAGAGCCGGAAAAAGCAGAGTATTTAAAAGCTGCGGTAAGTGAATGGGAGTTTATCAAAAAATATGTCATTGATAAAAGAAAAGGCTCCGAATGGTTCTGGGAAGTAAACAAAGACGGTTCCCCGATTGAGGGAAGACCAATTGTAGAACCGTGGAAATGTCCGTATCACAATGGGCGTATGTGCATGGAATTAATAAAACGAAACAAAAATTAAATCTAAATTATATTTATAGACACTCAAAAAAAGTGGCAGGAAAATAAGACTTAAGAGAGGAAAAAAAGACAGATGATTCACAAAAAGTATTATGAATTATTAGAAGAACAGGAACAGCTTTTAAGCCGGAAAAATATTAAATCTGAATTTTATAATGGGATTTATGACCGTTATAAGTACCCGGTTCTGACAAGAGAACATATTCCACTGACCTGGCGGTATGACTTAAATGAGGAGACAAATCCATATTTTATGGAGCGTCTTGGCATCAATGCTGTGATGAATTCCGGTGCGATCGAGTTAAATGGAAAATATTATCTGGTTGCAAGAATTGAAGGAAATGACAGAAAATCCTTCTTTGGTGTGGCGGAGAGTGACAATGGAATTGACGGCTTCCGCTTCTTTGACTATCCGGTTTTACTGGAGGATACCTGTCCGGAGGAGACGAATGTTTATGATATGCGTCTGACAAAACATGAGGACGGCTATATTTACGGTGTGTTCTGCTCTGAGAGCAAGGATACTTCGGTAAATGATTTGTCAGCGGCAGTTGCGGCAGCAGGAATTGTCCGTACCAAAGATTTAAAACACTGGGAGAGATTAGATAATCTTGTGACTTTAAATTCGCCACAGCAGAGAAATGTTGTGTTACACCCGGAATTTGTCAATGGAAAATATGCGTTCTACACAAGACCGATGGATGATTTTATTGAAACCGGAAGCGGCGGCGGAATAGGCTTTGGACTTTGCGATGATATTACCCATGCAGTGATTGACGAAGAAAAAATGACAAGTCTCCGCAAATACCACACGATTACAGAAGCAAAAAACGGAGCCGGTGCAACGCCGATAAAGACAGAAAAAGGCTGGATTCACATTGCACATGGTGTGCGGAATACTGCAGCAG
>CAKRCJ010000353.1 GCA_934307185.1 uncultured Roseburia sp. | reverse complement strand
TTATTATCATCAGGTGCGATGACATTGGGCATGAGGGTTTCATCGTCGATAACGATGCCATTTTCTCGGAGCTTGTCTCCGCGTTTACCGCCTGCGATGACTGCAAAGTCGTCACCCATATATTTAACGAGATGGCGGCCGTATACACAGCCGATTGCACCAAAACCTATAATGGCAGCTGTTTTTATCTGCATATGCTTTTCCTTCCTTTCATCTTTATAATATAATAAAAAAATCACGTGACGTCAAAGGACGAAACGTGATTTTTTTGAGAGCGGGTGATGGGAATCGAACCCACGTGTACAGCTTGGAAGGCTGTCATTCTACCATTGAACTACACCCGCAACAGCAAGACATATAATACCAATAATGTTCCTGTTTGTCAACAAAAAATAAAAAAGTTTTTTGGAGAATTGAAAAAAATTATGCGAAATTTTATGCGTAATAAAAGGGCATCCTTGTAAACGGTTTAACCACCTATTTCGGATACCCTGATACATTTGAATTTATCCAACTAAGATACCGACAAATAAAATATAAATCAGCATGGTTTAATTAAAGCAAATGAAACTGCAACGGATCAATAAGATCAAATCTCTGCTATTGATTTAACGTCTTCATCTTTCTTTGCGGCTTCTATTGCAGCTAATTCTTCTTTTATCTGCTCGTCAGTGAGCTTGTTTATGCCGATACCTGTTATTGCCCAGATAAGTGCAAACAGTGGGCATGCCCACCACATTACTGTATATGGGATATAGCCTCCGGCACCATACGCGGCTACACCGAGTGTGGTTGCATAGAATGCGCCTGAGTTGCCCCAAGGGAACATGCACGATACACAGGTTCCTACGTCCTCAAGAGTACGGGAAAGAGTCTGGCGGCCCATACCGTTTTTAATATAAGCCTCTTCCCATGCTTCACCGACAAATACAGAGCTGACATAGGAATTACCTGCTATTGCATGAATAACAAATATTGCCACCTCGGCAGTTGCAACAGTCTTTATTCTTGAATTGAGATTTCTCATGAGTGGCTCAACTGCCTTATCAAGAATACCGGCATGAATCATTATAGTTGTTGCAGAGAATCCGCAGTAGCATATAAGCACGATTGAAGCCATTGACATCATGCCGCCGCGATTAAGAAGATATGAAACTGTTGAATCGATCTCATAGCCTTCAGGTGCGATAGATGCAGCAGTAAAGCCTTTAATTGATGCTATTGTACCTGTGGAAAGGCTAAAGCCCTGAATTACGATGCCGAGAATTATTGAGATCGCGCCGCAGATAAGAAGTGACGGAACGACCGGCTTCTTTGTCATAACGAGTATAAGCATTACAAGCAGCGGAAGCAGCAGTATTATATTCCAATGATAAAGCTCACTGAGCTGTTTCATGATAATGACAGCATTTTCAGGAAGCCCGGCACCGCCTATGTCGAGGCCGAATCCAAGGAATGTATAGAGTATGCAGCCTATAATAAATGCAGGAATGGTTGTCCAAAGCTGAGATTTAACATGAAGCCAGAGCTCTGTGCCGGCGCAGGCAGGAGCGAGGTTTGTGGTTTCTGACATCGGTGAGATCTTATCACCGAAAATGGCACCTGAGATAATGGCACCGGCCATAACACCGGTGTTGGCACCCATACCCTGTGCAAGAGCCATACAAGCAATTCCTGCGGTTCCTGCGGAAGTCCATGACGAGCCTGTAAGCACTGACATAACACAGCAAACAAGAAACGCACTTAAGTAAAGAAATTTAGGATTGATAAGCTCGAAGCCATAATAAACTATCATTGGAAGAGTACCGCTGAAAAGCATGGCACCGAGCATAAAACCTATAGCCCACATGATAAGTATGGTAGGCGTGAGAGTACCGATACGATGACCGATGGCTTTTTCCATCTCATCCCAGCTATAGCCTAATCTTAATGAAATCACGGCTGCAATAGCTGCAACGACTAAAAGTGCAAATTCGACTCTCATTTTAAAAATCAGAGCACCTAAAATAATTATCGCTGCAAGACCGACGCAAAGATATGCTTCGCCGGAGGTCGGTTTGCGATAAGCTTTTGTTTTTGTTTCTTTCATAAGCGTAAGATTCCCCTCTCTAACTAAAACTGCTATGAAAAAAGCGATTACCCGCATACAGTATACTGTATACAAAAACATTTATACAATGCATATATTAAAACTGTCAATATATAAAATTATATTTAATAATATAGATATTTTAAGAACAAATTTAGTGATTTTGACATACTTAACTTTGAGGATTAAGCATTACAGAAGCATAGAATATGCCGTCATGCCATTCAAAGCGTGCTTCTCCGTCATAAAGTCCCGCAATATATCGTATAGATTCTGTGCCTATACCATTGCCTGAATGCTTGGTAGATATCAGTTCATTTTCATGCCGCATAGGTTTTCTGCTGCAGCTGTTATCTACCGCTATAGTGAGATTAGATGTTCCGTTTTGAATGATAAGAACACGAATGAACGTCTCAGAAACAGCATCTGCAGAAGCCTTTTCATATGTACAGGCTTCGACGGCATTTTCAAGCAGATTTCCTAAGAGCACGCAAAACTCAGTGTCGGGGATAAGAAGTTTATCAGGCAGCTTAATGCTCGTATTGAATTTGATTCCAAGCTTTTCTGCATTATCGGCATAGAAGGAGAGTAAGGCATTGACAGTGGAATTGCTGCTGTAGCT
>CAKRCJ010000352.1 GCA_934307185.1 uncultured Roseburia sp. | reverse complement strand
CAGCTCATCATCGGTCTTTTTCCATGTTTCAACAACTTCTTTGTATCTTTCTTCTTCTGTGATAAGACCACGTTTGTACTGTTTTGTAATTCTGTCTACTGTGTCCTGGGCTGCTTTAATCATTTCCGGTTTCTGAGGTGGTACTGTCATATCAGAAATGGATACGGTCATTGCTGCTCTTGTGGAATATTTGTAACCCATAGCTTTAACAGCATCAAGAACTTCTGCTGTCTTTGTTGCTCCATGGATATTAATTACTTTTTCAAGAATCTGCTTATTCTGTTTCTTTGCAACAAGGAAATCTACTTCCAGTTTTAATTCGTTGCCAGGAATGCTTCTGTCAACAAATCCTAAATCCTGTGGAATGATTTCGTTGAAAATGAAACGTCCTAATGTAGATTCAACAATTCCAGTCATTTCTCTTCCGTCCGGTAAAGTCTTTGTAACACGGACTTTAATTCTGGAATGAAGTGTAACTGCACCATTCTCGTATGCAAGAATTGCTTCGTTAACACTCTTGAAGATTTTACCTTCTCCCTTAGCTCCTGGTCTTTCCTGTGTTAAATAGTAAATACCAAGGACCATATCCTGTGAAGGAACGGCTACTAAACCACCATCAGATGGCTTCAATAAGTTGTTCGGTGAAAGAAGCATAAATCTGCACTCAGCCTGAGCCTCTACAGATAATGGAAGATGTACAGCCATCTGGTCACCGTCGAAGTCGGCGTTGAACGCAGTACATACCAATGGATGTAACTTGATTGCTTTACCTTCTACTAAGATTGGCTCGAATGCCTGAATACCTAATCTATGCAGTGTAGGGGCACGGTTTAACATAACCGGATGCTCTTTAATAACATCTTCTAATACATCCCATACTTCTGTCTGGAGTCTCTCTACCATTTTCTTGGCACTCTTAATATTGTGTGCGGAACCATTGGCAACAAGCTCTTTCATAACGAAAGGTTTGAATAATTCGATTGCCATTTCCTTTGGAAGACCACACTGGTAAATCTTTAATTTCGGCTCAACACAGATAACGGAACGACCAGAGTAGTCAACACGTTTACCAAGTAAGTTCTGTCTGAAACGTCCGGATTTACCTTTTAACATATCAGATAATGATTTTAATGCTCTGTTTCCAGGACCTGTAACCGGACGTCCGCGGCGGCCGTTATCAATTAATGCATCAACAGCTTCCTGTAACATACGTTTTTCATTACGAACGATAATATCAGGTGCTCCTAAATCAAGAAGTCTGCTTAAACGGTTATTTCTGTTAATAATTCTTCTGTATAAATCATTTAAGTCAGATGTTGCAAAACGACCACCATCTAACTGTACCATAGGACGAAGATCCGGTGGAATAACAGGAACAACTGTCATGATCATCCATTCCGGTTTGTTGCCGGACTCACGGAATGCTTCTACAACTTCCAGTCTCTTGATGATTCTGGCACGTTTCTGTCCTGTTGCATCCTGTAACTCTGCCTTTAACTCAGCAGAATCTTTTTCCAGGTCAATTGCCTGCAATAATTCCTGAATTGCCTCAGCTCCCATTCCTACACGGAAGGTATTACCATACTGCTCTCTTGCATCCTGATACTCGCCTTCGGAAAGTACCTGTTTGTACTGTAATGCAGTATCACCTGCATCAAGTACAATGTAAGAAGCAAAGTATAATACTTTTTCCAAGGTTCTTGGAGACAAGTCAAGGATTAATCCCATACGGGACGGAATACCCTTGAAGTACCAGATATGTGATACCGGAGCAGCAAGCTCAATATGTCCCATACGCTCTCTACGAACGCTTGCCTTTGTGATTTCAACACCACAACGGTCGCAGACAACACCCTTGTAACGAATTTTTTTATATTTACCACAATGACATTCCCAGTCTTTGCTTGGTCCGAAAATTTTCTCACAGAAAAGACCATCTTTTTCCGGTTTCAATGTTCTGTAGTTGATTGTTTCCGGTTTCTTTACTTCACCGTGAGACCATTCTCTGATCTTTTCCGGTGATGCTAAACCAATACGGATGGCATCAAATGAAACAGACTGGTTAATTGCCTCTTTGTTTGTTGTTTCTGGCATCTATGACACTCCCTTTCTCTGATTTACAGAATCGACTCATTATTTACGGTCTGTGCATTGTCTGCACAGACCTTTTTCTCATTATGGACTGATTATTCGTCAAATCCATCCTCTGGCATGTCATCGTAAAAATCAGAGTCATCATCTGTGTCAGTATCTTCCTCTTCTTCTACGTCAACAAGTTCTTCGTTTTCTGTATCAAATTCTTTCTTTGTGAATCCCATTTTGGAGAATGATTCACTGTCTTCAAATGCAAAATCTTTGTCACCTGAGATAATGGAATTAAGGTCTGTATTACCATACTCGCTTGTTTCCATTAACTGTACTTCATTTCCTTCTTCATCAAGAACTTTGACGTCAAGTCCTAAGGACTGTAACTCTTTGAGTAATACCTTGAAGGATTCCGGAATACCAGGTTCAGGAATATTCTCACCCTTGATGATTGCTTCGTAAGTCTTAACACGTCCGACAACATCATCGGATTTTACTGTTAAGATTTCCTGTAAGGTATATGCTGCACCGTAAGCTTCCAGTGCCCAAACCTCCATCTCACCAAAACGCTGTCCACCGAACTGCGCTTTACCACCAAGTGGCTGCTGGGTAACTAAGGAGTAAGGACCAGTAGAACGTG
>CAKRCJ010000351.1 GCA_934307185.1 uncultured Roseburia sp. | reverse complement strand
GATGTTACCTCAACAAAGATTTATTCCATTACCGATGATACGAAGGAATATCTGAAAAAGCTTACGGATGATGTTACAATTTATGTTCTTGTTTCCGATGCTGGAAAAGATACGACGCTGGATGAGACCTTACAGCGTTATGAGTCCCTGTCAGATCATATAAAAGTTACTTATATTAATCCGGCAGTAAACCCGACTTTTGCATCACAGTACACAGATGCATCCGTTACAACAAACAGTATGATTGTAGTCGGAAGTGAGCGCTCAAAGGTAATAGATTACAGTGATGTCTACACCTACAGCTATGATTATACAAGTTATTCAAGGTCAGTGGATGGATATGATGCGGAAGGTCAGTTGACAAGTGCCATCCAGTATGTCACAATGGAGTTGTCAGAGCTGCCGGTGATTTATCAGGTAACAGGACACGGAGAAACTTCTTTGTCCGGAAATTATACAGAAGCAATAGAAAAGGCAAATATTACCTTATCTGACCTTACACTTTTAAAAGAAGATGCGGTTCCAGAGGATGCAGCAGCGTTGATAATTAATGGACCAACAAGTGATTTCTCAGAGGATGATGCAGATAAAGTCATTGATTATATTAATAATGGTGGAAAAGTGTTTATCACCACCAATTTTGAGGCACAGGGGCTTGAAAAATTTGACTCCATTTTAAATGCGTGTGGAATATCGAGAGTTTCTGGTGTCGTTATGGAGAATGACAAATCTTATTACTATAGTAATACACCGTATTATCTGCTTCCGGATGTAAACGCAAGTGCATACACAAGCTCAGTCAGCGGTTCTTATATTTTTGCACCATATAGTGAGGGAGTTGCCTATGGTGAGGATACAGATGATATTACTTATACTTCTTTGCTTAACACAACAGAGAAAGCGGTATCAAAGACAGATGCAGCCAATGCAACAACTTCTGAATTAGAAGATGGCGATATAGAGGGACCATTTTCTATTGCAGTCGCAATGGAAAAAACAATTGATGAGAATACGATGGCAAAAGTAATTGTCGCAGGCTCGGTAGAAATGTTTTCCGATGCGGCAGACCAGATTGTATCCGGAAATAACAGTTCCATGTTTACGGATATTATTTCTGAAATGGTTGGAGAGTCTGAATTTTCGACAAGCGTAATTGCAACAAAGGATTATACATTAAGTACGATTACAGTAGATGCAGCAGCGGGAACGATGTATGGTCTTTGCATTATGATAGTAATTCCTTTCCTTTTAATTGTTTTTGGTATTGTAATCTGGGCAGCCAGAAGAAAAAAATAAGAATGGAGACATACAATGAAAAAACAGAAACTACAATTAGTCATCCTTCTGGTGGTGTTAGCGGTGTTTGCCGCTGCCACTTTCGGGATGAAATGGTATAACAAAAATAAGGAAAAAGAAAAAACAGCAGAAGAAGAAGCGGCAACAATCTATATTTCCAAAGTAGATACCGATAGCATTACTGCTTTTTCCTATGAGGTAAATCAGGTGACCTATTCCTTTACAAAGGACGGAGATACCTGGACTTATGATGGAGATACTTCCATAAATATTGATGCGGATGCAATTAATACGATGCTCGATACATTTTCGGCATTAACTGCTACAGACGAGATTACATATGATAATTTTTCCGACTTTGGATTAGACAAGCCGACGGACCTCGTAACTTATACGACAGCAGATGGTTTTACAACGATTTATGTCGGTAATAAAAACGATATGCTTGGTTCTTATTATGTTATGACAGGCGAGGACAGTAAGCTATATCTGACGGAGACCTCGCTTGCTGATAAGTTTTCGAAAACAATCGAAGAACTGACGGTAACGGAAGATACCGAGAGCGTGGAAAACACGGAAAGTGCGGATGACACAGAGCAGGTACAAAGCGTCGAAAATACAGAAGAATAAAGAAAAGGCAGCTACAGGATTTGATAGTCAAATCCTGCAGCTGCCTTTCGACACCCTGATTACAGTATTATTTCGTGTCGTTTTTTTCATCCTCTGTTCCATCTTTTTTTATTAATTTGTAAATAAAGCTGTATACCCAGATTAAAACAGGGATAATGACTGAGGCATAAATAGATGCCATCAGCATATTCATGAAATTTTCACTGGCGGAGAGTGCACAGACGATGGTGGAAATATAAAGTCCGACAAGAACAATAATACCGATAATTGCTAAAAGTTGTTTTACTTTTTTCATAGTTAATGTAAATCCTTTCAGAAATATGTATGCGATAAAGCTATATAAATAAAATATAAAAGAAAAGGGCATTTTCGTCAATGTCCTTCTCAAAATCCGCCCTCAAAAAAACGGTCCATTGAACGGCAACAAAAAAATCCTTTGAAAAACTGACAGATATTTGGTATAATAATATATGCATCTGTGCAGGGTGCAAATATACTATAATTAGAAATCGAGGAATGTAACATGGCATTATTGGAACAGTGGCAGAAAGTTGCTTATAATGAAAAAGCAGATAGAGGTGAATTACAGAGATTCTGGCAGAGATACTTCCTTTTAGAGAAGGGTGTATATGAGAAGCTTTTGACAAATCCGGACGAGAAGGTAGAAGGAACTGTAAAAGAGCTTGCTGAGAAGTATAACCTCAGTGTTATGGAGATGACAGGATTTTTAGACGGAATTAATGACAGCTTAGTTGAGGCTAATCCAATCGACACCATGGAAGAAGATACAAAAGTTAACC
>CAKRCJ010000350.1 GCA_934307185.1 uncultured Roseburia sp. | reverse complement strand
AAGAGGCACTCATTATAAATCTGCCGGGCAGCAAAAAGGCAGTCAGGGAATGTTTAGAATACGTACTGCCTCCGCTTGCACATGGGCTTGACATTTTAAAAGGAACCGCAAAAAACTGCGGAGAAAAATAAAGAGGGGAACAAAAGAAAATGGAAAAATTACTGGCAGCTATATTAATCGCAGCAGCATCACTTGGTCTTATGGCATGTGGCAGCACAAAGGGAAATGACACAGCACAGGAGCAGACCATAACACTTGCGGCAGCAGCAAGCCTTGAAAAAAGCTTTACCGAACAGTTAATTCCGATGTTTGAAGAAAAAAATCCGGGAATTACCGTTTCCGGGACGTATGACAGCTCCGGTAAGCTCCAGTCACAGATTGAAGCCGGTGCAGACGTTGATGTATTCTTTTCTGCGGCATTAAAGCAGATGGAGGCATTACAGGACGAGGATTACATTGACGAAGCTGCTTCGGTGGATTTATTGGAAAATAGAATTGTACTTATTGTACCAACAGGAAAAGAAGCGGAATTTACATCATTTACTGATATTGTAAATGCAGACATGATAGCAATCGGTGACCCGGAAAGTGTTCCTGCGGGACAGTACGGAAAAGAAGCACTGGAAAATCTGGGACTTTATGAGGAAATTGAAGGAAAATTAAGCCTTGGTACGAATGTTACAGAAGTGTTAAACTGGGTTGCAGAGGGCAGTGCGGATGCCGGGATTGTGTATGCAACAGATGCAGCTTCTATGCCGGATAAGGTATCGGTTGTAGCGGAAGCACCGGAGGGAAGTGTGTCAAAAGTAATCTATCCGGTCGCAATGTTAAAAGAAACGAAAAATGAAGAGGCGGCACAAAAGTTTATCGAGTTCTTACAGTCGGACGAAGCAATTGCAGTTTTTGAAGAAGCGGGATTTAAAAAGTATGGATTTTAGTCCGGTACTTATTTCTTTAAAGACATCCGTAGTATCTATATTTTTTACCTTCTTTCTGGGGCTCTGGGCAGCGAGAGGTGTTGTTTCTTTACAGTCTCCGAAAAAGAAAGCCTGGCTGGACGGTATTCTTACACTGCCGTTAGTGCTGCCACCGACAGTAGCAGGCTTTTTTTTACTGTCCATTTTCGGTCCGAAAAGAGTGGTCGGAATATTTCTGGAAAAATTTTTAAATATGAAAATAGTATTTACCTGGCAGGCGACGGTGCTTGCAGCAGTTGTTATCTCGTTTCCATTAATGTACCGCTCTGTAAGAGGAGCGTTAGAGCAGGTTGATGCAAATCTCATTTATGCGGGGAGAACACTCGGAATGAGCGAACGTGCCATATTTTATAAAATTATGCTTCCGCAGGCAAGACCTGGAATTATTTCCGGTGGAGTGCTGGCGTTTACAAGAGGGCTTGGGGAATTTGGCGCAACTGCGATGATTGCCGGAAATATTGAAGGGAAAACAAGAACGCTTCCGCTTGCCATTTATTCTGAGGTGGCAGCCGGAGATATGGATACCGCAGGAAAATATGTTCTCATAATTGTAGCATTTTCACTTTTGATGGTAGCTTGCATGAATTTACGGGGAGAAAAAGACAGTGGCTTTACAGGTGGATATCGAAAAAAAATTAAATGATAAAACATTAAAGGTTTCGTTTGATACAGAAAAAGCGGAAAAAATTGTCGGAATACTTGGTGCCTCCGGCTGCGGAAAAAGTATGACCTTAAAATGCATTGCAGGGCTTGAAACACCGGATAAGGGAAGAATTGTATTAAACGGACGGGTATTATATGATGATGAACAGAAAATCAATGTCAGTGTACAGAAAAGGCGTATCGGTTATCTGTTCCAGAATTATGCACTGTTTCCGAATATGACAGTGCAGGAAAATGTCGAAGCCGCATTAAAATACCGCATGGATAAAAAAAAGCTTTCCAAAGAAGAAAGAAAAAGAAAAGCAGCTTATTATCTTAACATGTTTCATGTAGCAGAGATTGCAGATGCATATCCCAAAAGGCTTTCCGGCGGACAGCAGCAGCGGGTGGCACTGGCTAGAATTTTTGCATCGGAGCCGGAGGTTTTAATGCTCGACGAACCGTTTTCTGCTTTGGATACATTTTTGAAAGAAAAATTGCAGGCAGAGCTTTTAGATATTTTTGCAGGGTATGAAAAAGACATTCTTATGGTGACGCACAGCAGAGATGAAATTTACCGTTTTTGCACATCAATGCTTGTAATTGATAATGGAAAGCAGGTTGGATTTGGAAGAACCGAAGATATCTTTAAAAATCCAAAAACAACGGCGGCTGCAAAATTAACCGGCTGCAAAAATATTGAAGCTGTCAGACGGATAAATGAACATCAGATGTATGTGAAAAACTGGGATGTGATGCTGGAAGTAAAAGAAAAAATACCGGAAAACACAACACATATCGGTATCCGTGCACATTATCTGAAAATACCGGAAAATTGGCAGACTAAAAATGTAGTCAAATGCAATAATGGAAAAATATTAAATGACCCGTTTGAGCTTGTCATTGTATTTGAACATGACATCTGGTGGAAACTATCAAAAGAAATATGGGAAAACAATCTCGGAAGAAAAATTCCGGATGCACTTTATATCCCGGAAGAAAGTATATTTTATCTGCAAGGGTAGCTTGTAATTCCGGGAGCATTTTTTTATAATCAAATTAGTGGAATTTACAAGGAAAATGCAGAGGAGAAAAGAGCCATGCCAAAG
>CAKRCJ010000349.1 GCA_934307185.1 uncultured Roseburia sp. | reverse complement strand
TAGTACGGATAGTGATTGAAACGACATCGCATGAAACGGAGATAAGGAAATGAACCTTGATGAATTGTTGAAAAAAAAGATATTATTTGAGCAGGAAAAGGGCAAAATTGACTCTGTTTCCTTATCTTCTTATGAAAAGGATTTCGAGCTTACTTATACACACAATTCAACGGCTTTAGAGGGAAATACACTCACCTTGATGGAAACAAAGCTTGTGCTTGAAGACGGAATTTCCGTGGGTGGAAAAGAGTTAAGGGAAATCATGGAAAAGGAAGGAATTAAATCCGGTTGCGTATGCGGCGTGGACACATGCGGAGTTTGTACGGATTCACCCTTTTATTGACGGGAACGGAAGAACCTCAAGACTAATTATGAATTATCAGCTTATGTCAGAAGGATTTTTGCCGGTTTCCATTGCTAAAGAGAACAGACTTGATTATTATAACGCGCTGGAAAGTTTTGCGGTGGATAAGAATTTGGAGCCTTTTACCGATCTGGTTGGTGATTTGGAAAACAGGCAGTTGGATTTATATTTGGAATTGGCGGGAAAATAAAAAAGAGTAAAAAGTTTAAGAATAGCATCTGACCTGTGATTGTCGGCTGCCATCTTGGTAAGTTACAAAAAACGTAGGTACTTTCCTATGATGGCAGCAGCGACAATCAATATCCGGATAATATGTTATTTCCTCGCAAATATAGGTATTCTTGAAAACTGCGAGTATGAAATTATTTTTTACAGAAATATCATGTACACATTATGTGTGCTGGCGTTGATATTTATAATGCTTGACCTGCCGCGTGTGGTTCAGTGTGTTTTAAAGCCCGCGCATAATTAAAGTTCAATAATTTTTTTATCCGATATGAGAAGCTTTTGGGTGGCGACATTATCGACAAACTTCATATCGTGGGAAACGAACAAAAGCGTTCCCTCGTATTCCTGAAGGAGCTTTTCCAATGCCTCTATTGATGGGAGATCTATGTAGTTAGTGGGCTCATCAAGAATGAGGACATTGACATTGGATACAAAAAGCATCGCAAATGCCAGCTTCATGCGCTCGCCGCCGGATAAATCGGACGCCTTTTTGGTCATATCCCTCCCGGTAAGGAGCAGCCTTGCGAGAATTATTCTGGTGATATCTTCCTTCTGTATGCTGACGGACAGGGCGTTTTGAAGCACGGTTTTTGTGGCATCTATTTCGGCAAGATTTTGGCTGACATAGCCTATGCGTGCCTGCGGGACGACGGACACCTGATTGCGGGAAATAATCATATTTAAGAGGGTGGTTTTTCCTGCTCCGTTGTCTCCAAGTATTGCTGTTTTGCTCCTGTTTTTGATAAGAAATGAAGCATCGTCGTAGATGATATTTCCGTCGTAGCCGAAGGTTATATGGTCGCCGCGGATAACTATTGGATTTTCAGGCGGGTTAGTCAGCCTGAAATCAGGTCTGATTTTTGGAAGCTCCTTTGGCTTTTCCCTGACTTCCAGATGCTCAATCCTTTTTAGGACATTGAGTGCACTTTTTTCCATGCTCCGGGCGCGGTCTGAGGTTGAACGCGTTCCAATAAAATTTCGCATCTTGAACTCACTTTGGGACATATTTTTAGGCTTTTTTGTCATGTTTTTTGCCTGGGCTTTTTTTTCCTGATATACCTTGGTGAGCCTTTTCTTTTCGGACGTGTATTTCTCATATTCATTCCATTGGGACTTTAGCTGTCCTGATTTTACAGCCTGATAGTCGTCATAATTTCCGATATATTCGGTGAGTTTTCCCTCCGACAGCTCGACGATTTTGTTGCATACTTCGTTCAGAAATGTGCGGTCGTGGCTTACGATTACAAAGGAGCTCATTTTTGACAGCCGCTCTGCAAGAAGGAGCCTGCCGTTCACATCGAGATTGGCGGTCGGTTCGTCCATAAAGGCTGCCGCCTTGTTGCTTCCGAACATTTCGGCAAGCCTTATGCGGGTATTTTCGCCGCCGCTGACCTGCTCCTGCCAGATTTGCCTTTTTACGCCGAGCAGTTTCGCCTCCCTTGCGTCAAGCTCAAAGATGTTCCAATCAGCGTCAAACTGACGGAAATAAAAGGGGTCACAGCTTATTTTTACGGTTCCGCTCTCGGGCTTTAGCTGTCCGGTCAGAACCCGGAGCAGGGTGGTTTTGCCTGCACCGTTAGCCCCGACAAGACCTATCCTGTCGCCCTCGTAGAGCCGGAATTTTTCAAAGTTAAGAACTTCCTGTTCGCCGTAGGTTACTTTAATATTTTCTGCACACAATAATTGTTTTTCTGACATAAAAAAATCCCTCCTTGATTAAAGAGAGATTATCACAAAAATCCATGCCTGCTTATGCATGGAATAAGTATAACAAATCGGATTTTTAGATAATCTCTGTGCAACATAAAAAGACGATAATGCGTAATTGGCGTAAAACAACCGCGGCGCATTTAATCGTTCTTATGATAGTAACTTTTGTTGTCTGTTTTGAGAGTTATCTAATAATCAAATCTATCACACTTACCCTTTCCTGAATTTATGTTTATTATATGAGCTTACTCATCGGTTGTCAATATATGCCATATTCCACATTGAAAATTTTTTTTGATGGTGATAAAATATCATAGGAAATGATTTTCATTACTACTTGTGCCGTTGCTTTGCGGCGGAATGGAGATTTCTATGAAACTTGTGACATATCTTGATGGTAAGAAGGAACGTGTCGGTGTGATTAATGAT
>CAKRCJ010000348.1 GCA_934307185.1 uncultured Roseburia sp. | reverse complement strand
CGACCATGTTCGTATCCTGATAGTTATGCGGCAGATGCTCGTTGGCGGTGTCGTCATCAAAGGCAAACATTAAAATCTTAATTCCAGGCCATCCTGTTTTTACTTTTAATTTTTTTACTCCCGGAAGTCCACTCTTTGGACCAATGTCTTCCACAATCACTCTTGTGTCTTTTAATACTTCTATCATCGCATCGGTCATTTTTTTCCCGGGTCCTTTGCTCCACTTTCCATTCTTTCCATCCTCGGCATCGTGTGGAACGGTATAATACCGAACCAGTCCTGAAAAATGGTCAAGCCGGATTACATCAAACAGCTCCACATTTTCAAGCATCCTCTCTTTCCACCATTCAAATCCGGTTTCTTCCATATACTTCCAGTCATATACGGGACTTCCCCAGACCTGCCCTCTTTCGGAAAATGCATCCGGTGCACTTCCTGCAACCACGGAAGGTATCTGATTGGGACCAAGTAAAAACATCTCTTTCTTTGCCCAGACATCCACACTGTCTAATGCCACATAAAATGGTAAATCACCAATAATCTGAATTCCTCTTGTGTTTGCATAATTCTTTAACTGCTTCCACTGTTTAAAAAATTCATACTGGCAGAACTTGTAAAACATAATGTCGTTATGTAAAATCTGCTGATACTCTTTCACTGCTTCCGGTTCTCTGTTCCGTACTGGCGTATCCCAGCTTAACCACTCTCTGTCACCAAAATGTTTTTTCAGTGCAGAATAAAGAGCATAATCGGATAACCAGGCATCCTCTTTCTCTGTGAAAGAAACAAATGCTTCATCCGTAACAGGAAATCTCGAAAAAGCGGTTCGTAAAATCTTATAACGATTTTCATAGATAGTTGCATAATCAATATCTGCATCATCCACGCCCCAGTTAAAGCTGCGTATCTCTGTCTCTTCTAACAATCCTTCCTTCACCAGGTCATCTAAATCGATAAGATAAGGATTTCCGGCAAATGTAGAGTAAGATTGATAGGGACTGTTTTCAAAACTCGTAGGTCCAATCGGAAGTACCTGCCAATATCTTTGTTTTAAATCAACAAGTAAATCCACGAATTGGAATGCAGCTTCGCCTAACGTTCCTATTCCATATGAAGATGGCAGGCTTGTGATTGCCAAAAGGATTCCTGCCCCTCTGGTCAATTCTTTCGATTCCAACTCAATTCCCCCTATCGCTTTGAATTGTTTTGTAGCCAAAACTTTTGTACGAATTGTTTCGTGAATTTTCGTATCTGAGATAATTTTAGTTTATGAAAACGTTTTTGTCAACGAATTTGCAATTAATAATATCGTTTTTGCCACTTTTCACGTTTTTTTGTTTTTATTTTTGTGTAAATTGACATCTTTTTTCCGTTTTTTTTCGAAACTTTTTTATCGTTCTGACGCAGTCTGCTTGTAAATATGATTTCTCTTATATATAATGTGTATATTGATGAAATTTATGGATATTCATAGAATTTACAGAAAGAGGATAAGATATTGGCTACAATTAAAGATATTGCAAATCGTCTTGGTGTATCTGTAAGCACCGTATCAAAGGGTCTTAATGGTGCAAGCGACATCAGTGATGAATTAAGACAAATGGTATTAGATACCGCCGTGGAAATGGGCTATGCGACAAAGCATTCCAAAAAGGTAGAAAACCGCAAACTCGCAATTTTTATTGAAAACATGGAATACGAAGCAAGCAGCCAGTTCGGTTACGAAATTGTGCTTGGCTTTAGGCAGAACGCTTTCCGGCACAACTGGGACGTTACGGTCATTCCGGTCACTCCGGCTTTCCAGCTTGCAGAAAAATATGATACTTATATGTTAAAAAACGGCTTCTGTGGCGCATTCCTTGTCGGCTTTGCCCTGCATGACGAATGGATGAAGCAGTTAGAAAACTCCACCATGCCGACCGTTCTTTTCGATAACTATATTAAAAAAAATCCAAATGTCGCTTATATCGGCACCGATAATTATGAAGGTATTGACACTGCTGTCGACCATCTCTATACACTCGGCCATAAAAAGATTGCTTTTTTAAATGGTTCCTTACATTCCATGGTATCCGAGCAGCGTCAGGAAGCTTACTATAACAGCATGAAAGCACATGGTCTTGAAATTAATGCAGACCTCACCGCTTATGGCTATTATGTCGCTGACAGTGCAAAGTACCATGTTCCGACGTTTTTAAGTGCAGGCGCTACTGCCATTATCTGCGGCAATGACCTGATTGCCTCCGGTGTAATTACCGAATGTAAGCTCCGCGGCTTCCGTGTCCCGGAGGATATCAGTGTAGTCGGCTTCGATGACATTCCGATCTCTGCGATGCTCGAACCGCCGCTTACGACAATCCGCCAGGAACGCAGGGAGCTTGGAAAATGTGCTTACGTTATTTTAAATTCTCTCGTACACCACATTCCAATCTGCCGTACCCAAATCCGTGCCACTTTAATTGAACGGGAATCTACAGCAAGATATCAGGTACCGGTAAAGAAAGCTCCGGCAAAAACTGAGTAATAAAACATATTCTTACCTACATAAAAAGCGGGCAGACCACCAAAATGCATTATTTCAAAATCCATTGTGTGGTCTGCCCGCTTTTTATACTTTTATAGTAAAAATAAAAAAAGCCCTAAATGCTGAAATACTTCAACACTTAAGACCTCTTAATGCCGGCGACCGGAATCGAACCGGTACTGTATCGCTACAACAGGATTTTAAGTCCTGCGCGTCTG
>CAKRCJ010000347.1 GCA_934307185.1 uncultured Roseburia sp. | reverse complement strand
CTGTAGCAAAGCAGCAGTCTGCCGGAACCAGCGTGGCAGAAGGTGAAAGTATGGGAAAGTTGCAGCAGATGGGGGAAGCATATGCGAATAGGGGGAGTGAGCTTCTAACCGATGCCCTGTCCGAGGAGCAGTTGGCTGCATTAGATAAAACACTTCGGAACATTCCGATATTTGTAGAAAATGAGACACTTTATCCGGAGGCAGAACAGGATGAAATATTTGTAGATACGTTAGAAGATGAGACGGTTGCCTCTGAACTGATGGCGGAAGATGGAACGGAGGAACTCGCAGAAGAAAAGACGACATTGAATAAAAATCTGACGGTAAAGGAATTTATGCAGACGGCAGCCTCGGTAATTTCAAAGCAGGAGGGAATGTCTTTATCGGGAATACAGAAGCTTTTTGGCAGTAAAGAATATAAGACACTGTTAAAAGACATCATTGAGCAGCAGTGGACTATAAAGCCGGAGGAGCTGAAAGAAAAAAATAAAGTAAACGAGTTATATGAGCACTTGGACCATCAGATGAAGCAGATGGAGCAGGCACTACAGGAGGCAGGAGTTACTAAATCTGCTTTTAAGGATACGGCATCCGCTGTTCGGAGTAACATTGAGTTTATGAACCAGTTAAATCAGGTATATACTTATGTCCAGGTTCCTTTAAAAATGAGCGGACAGAATGTAAACAGTGAGCTTTATGTCTACACGAATAAAAAGAATTTAAAGAACCCGGATGCAGAAGTAAGTGCTTTTTTACATCTGGATTTGGAGCATCTTGGAACAACAGACGTATCGGTAAAAATGCTCCATAAAAATGTAAAGACAAATTTCTATTTTGCAGACGATGCTTCCTATGCGCTGGTGGAAAAGTATGTGCCGGTTCTGGAAGAAAAGTTGAAAGAAAAAGGTTATCAGTGTACCATTACATTGTCAAAGGAAGAGAAAAAGATGGATTTTAATGAGGATTTTCTGCGGAGAGACATGCCGCAGCAGGGAATGCTGCACCGGTATTCCTTTGATGTGCGGGCATGATAGTGTAAATGATATTTTTTTAACAATCATTCGCGCAAATAAAAAATGTACACGGTAACAATAAAGTGGGGTGCATAAAATGGAAAAAAAGTACGGAAAAACAGCGGTTGCGCTCGCTTATGAGCCGGGTGACAAGGCACCGAAAATTCTTGCAACAGGAAAAGGCGAGGTTGCAGAGAAGATTATTGCGAAAGCAAAAGAAAATGACATTCCCTTTTATAAAGATAATAAATTAGCGGATACCCTGTCGAAGCTTGAGATAGGGGATACCATTCCGCCGGAGCTTTACGAAGTTGTGGCGGAAATTTTGGTGTTTGTCGATGATATGGATAAAATGAAAGCGAAGTTACAGCGGGCAGACATGATGTAAAAGGGAAGGAGACGAGGTTTTTATTAATAAAAGAACGCTTGGAACTGCCTATGAAAAACTGGCAGGAGAATATTTAAAGACATTGGGGTATGAAATTTTACAATACAATTTCAGATGTAAAATCGGGGAGATTGATATTGTTGCAAAGCACGATGGCTATCTTGTGTTTGTGGAGGTAAAATACCGCACCACAGAAGGCACAGGCAATCCGTTGGAGGCTGTGACGGTTGCAAAGCAGAGAACAATCTCAAAGACAGCGTCCTATTATTGTCTGACGCATGGCTTTGGCGAATTTACGCCCTGCCGGTTTGATGTGGTGGCGGTACTCGGAAAACGGATAAAGGTTGTGCAGAACGCATTTGAATATCGGGCGTAAAAAAATTATAAGAAGAAAGAAAAATAAATGGACTGGATAAGAAAAGGAAACACAAATGTGCCGGTAGAAAAATGGCATGAGACAGAGCGGGGAGAAAAAATTCCGCTTTTACATTTTCCACTGCTGGAAGAAACGGGGATTGTAAAAGAAGGATTTTCCACAAGGCTTGGCGGAGTGAGTGAGGGAATTTTTTCTACAATGAATTTAAGCTTCACAAGAGGTGATAAAAAAGAGGCGGTTGCAGAAAATTTTAAAAGAATTGCGGCAGCTTTACAGGTGGATTATAATAAATTTGTTTTTACGGACCAGACACACACGACAAACGTAAGAAGAGTGACAGAAAAAGATGCCGGAAACGGCATTACAAAAGAAAAAGCGTTTCATGACACAGACGGACTGATTACCAATGTACGGGGGTTAGTCTTGTCTACTTTTTATGCAGACTGTGTGCCGCTTTACTTCGTGGACCCGGTGCATAAGGCAATCGGATTAAGCCATTCCGGCTGGCGGGGCACCGTAAACCGGATGGGAAAGGCAACAATTGAAGCAATGGAAATGGAATACGGCTCAAAGCCCAGAGATTTGCGCTGTGCCATCGGGCCGTCTATCTGTCAGGACTGCTACGAGGTAAGCGAAGATGTGGCAGCAGAATTTAAACGTGCATTTGCCGGACATGAGAATGAACTTCTCACCAAAAAACAGGGTGGCAAATATCAGCTTGATCTCTGGAAAGCAAACGAAATTGTACTGCTTGAGGCAGGCGTCTTACCAGAGCATCTGCAAATTACGGACATCTGCACCTGCTGTAACCCGGACCTGCTCTTTTCGCACCGCGCAAGCCACGGACAACGCGGCAACCTTGGCGCATTTTTATGTTTGGGATAAAAAGGTGATTGCGAAACTCATAGAAAGTGTAAATTGAATTGTGAAAAATTAACAATAGCATAAGAATACACTGGGGAGCCGCCG
>CAKRCJ010000346.1 GCA_934307185.1 uncultured Roseburia sp. | reverse complement strand
CAGATGAATGCTTCGTCGTTCAAAATATATGTGTAAGGAATAGGAGAGAGACATGAAAAAAAGTATGGCAAAACATATGATAGCGTATGCAGGAGGAATTTTTGCATGTAGTTTACAAATGATGGGATGCTATCCGTTTGCGCCGGCTTATTTTGCGGCAGCGGTTTTAGAGGAAATAAACAGTGTATGGCTTACGGCCTGCATGTACATAGCTATGTTATATTTTATGCCGCTTACGGCAGCAGTAAAATATGCAGTTACTACTCTTGTAATTATAGGCGCAATAAAACTTGTTCAGTGGGCAAACGGAGGCTGCCCGGCTTTTTTGGCGGGAATTCTTTCTGCAATTACAACGATGATATTATCATTCTGCGGAGGACTTTTGGAATGGAAAGACCAGCCCAAAATTGGGGCAGTATTTTTAGAAGGAATATTTATTTTTGGTGCAGTAATTTTATTAAATCGTCTGTTACATTATATGATGGAATGGCAGATGACACAGGATGAGCCTTCCGGATATACACCTGACCATGGAAAAGAAGAACGGCTTTCGAATTATGCGGAGTCCTTTGAAGGGTTGTCGCAGGTGTTTTTGAATATGAGCAGGAAAAAGGAACAATATACGTCAGAAGAATTGGGAAAAATCCAGAATGAACTGACCGGGAGACTGTGTGCAAACTGTGACAGCTGTGCAATCTGCTGGGAGAGGGACTCTACACCGCTATATGGAATTTTGTCGAAAATGCTTTCTTCTATTTTAAATGCCGGCGTTGTCGGGAAGGAGAGTGAGGAGGAATTAAGCCAGTATTGTAAAAAAAGTAAAGATATGGTGGAAGAGGCAGTCCGCGTCTTTGAAAAAGTAAATTTAAACCGTGCGTGGTACAACAGGCTTTTAGAGAACCGGCAGACAATAGCGGAGCAGTTAGATGCCATGGCATATATAATGAAAGACTGCGCGAGGGAAGAAAAGCTTCTTGATTCGAAAGAAAAACGTGCGCTTGCAGAAATCCGCTACCGGGCAAAAGAGTGCGGAATTGTTGTGGAGGAAATGCATTTACTGGAAAATTTAGATGGCAGGTTAAAATTAGAAGCGAGGCTCAGAAGCAAAATGGGAGGCTGCATTTCGGCAAAGACTTTTATGAATGTGGTAAGCCATGCGCTTGGCAAAGAAATAAGGGGAGTTGCGGATGGAAAATCATTTATTTCGAAAGATGCGGTTAATTTTTTGTTTTACGAGGATACGAAATTTCGAAGTGTGCAGGGCATTGCGCGGTTGAAAAAAGATAGTGCACAAATCTCCGGGGATAACTTTTCTTTTCTGGAGTTAGAACGTGGACAACTGTTACTTGGGTTATCGGATGGAATGGGTTCAGGAAGCGCCGCCTGCAAAGAAAGCGAGATGGTGTTAGATTTGGTAGAACGCTTTTTAGAGGCTGGCTTTTCGGTGGAGACAGCCATCCGCATGATGAATTCTGCGATGGTGATGAAAGGAGAGAGCGACCTTTATTCCACGGTGGACTTATGTACGGTGGATTTATATGACGGAACCTCTGATTTTTACAAAATCGGGGCAGCAGCAAGTTTTTTAAAAAGAGGAAAGGAGACAAGCTGCTTTCTTGCAGACTCTCTTCCTGTGGGAGTTGGGACAAACCCGGAGATTGCAAGGAAAAACACGGTTTTGAAAAATGGTGATTTTGTTGTAATGATGACAGATGGTGTGCTAGAATATCTGCATGTACCAAAGCCGGAGGAGACAATGCAGGAAATTATTGAGAGCATTGACACAAACCATCCGGGGATTTTGGCAAAAAAAATTTTGGAGAGAGTGCTTCTTTTTACAGGAGGAAAGGTTGCGGATGATATGACCATTCTTGCAACCTGTATCTGGGAGAAATAAATGATAAATGAAATATACGACAGGATAAAAAGAAAAAAACTGATTGAAAGTAAGGATGTTGTGATAGTGGGCTTGTCCGGTGGCGCAGACTCGGTATGTCTGCTTTTGGTGCTACAGGAAATCCGGAAAAAAATGGATTTTATACTTTGGGCAGTTCATGTGGAGCATGGAATACGCGGCGAAGAAAGCAGGGCAGATGCGGCGTTTGCAAAAGAGCTGTGCAAAGAGAGAGATGTTTTTTTCAGGCTTTATGAAGAGGATATCCCATCCTATGCAAAAAAGATGGGACTTGGGCTTGAGGAGGCAGCACGTATCAGGCGCTATGAGTGTTATAAGGCTGCAGTAAAGGAGGCAGGAAAACAGTTTCCGGAGCACTCTGTAAAGGTTGCGCTTGCACATCATGCAAACGATAATGCGGAGACCGTTCTGTTTCAGATGGCAAGGGGGAGCGGACTTGATGGGCTTTGTGGAATGCAGTACAAAAGAAACTTTGCGGGAGCGTCTTTAATTCGTCCGTTACTTGATGTATCCAGAGAAGAAATTGAAGAATATCTTCATTCCTGCGGGCAGAATTATTGCGTGGACCGGACGAATGAGGATGTAGATTATAGCAGAAACCGCATCAGGCACAACATTCTTCCGGAATTAAACGAGGTAAATGGGCAGGCGGTGCTGCATATTAACCAGAGTGCGCAGCTTTTACAGGAGGTAAGGGAATATTTAAACAGTGAAGTTGATAAAATTTATCAGAAGGTAATCTGCCCGGAAAAGGAACAGCTTATCCTTTATAAAAATTTATGGGAGGAAAATGCTCCCATTATTCAAAAGGAGGTCATTCACAAAGCAATAGGACAGATGGCAGGGTCAAAAAAGGATATTACGG
>CAKRCJ010000345.1 GCA_934307185.1 uncultured Roseburia sp. | reverse complement strand
CATAATGTTTACTTGTGGAGAAAAGAATGGCTAAAGATAATAAGAAATATAAGAATTTAAGGATAGATATTAATGAAATCCCAGCTATAATTAATTCTTGGGGAATAGGAAGTTCATACGAAAATGTGACAGTAATTGAACCATCGAATATGGAAGCGCAGACATTAAATTATATTGTGAAATGTGATAATAAGGTCGCAACTTTGTCCGTGTATCCAGTAAATGGAGGGGTGTATACAATAAGCCCCAATTTTGGAAAGGAAAAAGAAATTTCAAAAGAAATCGCTGATTATATTTCGGATAATTGCGGAGTTTTAGCAAGTAGTAATCTATACAGAAGTGGATTCTCAATAGAAGCATCTAAAGAGGATTTTGATGCATTTTATGCGTTAATGAAAGATTATGATGATATTTGCATTGAGTACGAGCAAACAGATTCCAATAAATTTTTTGCAAAACTTCGCAGCACAGAGTATCAAGATTCCATTGTTGTATCATATTATAATTCTGGGAAATTAGTGATACAGGGTAAAACACTAGAATTATTTTATAGAGCCATAGAGATAATAACACAAGGAAAAGAAGTTGCTAGTATTGTAAATGCAGCAACTAAGAGCGCGAACATAACAATAAACTCTGAAGAAATTGTAGCAGATATGAAAAAATCTCTGGGTGAAGTATACGATTTCCTTACCGATGGGCATAAGGCAATTATGACAATGGCCTATATGTTTTACAGAACTAGTGTTACGATAACTGGTAGCGAATTAAAGATGGATTATTCAGAACTGTTTCATCCGGCAGCAAGAGTTATGGAAGGATTTATTTTAAAATTGCTAGCAGAAAATAATATTATTCTTGAAGACGAAGCTACAGTTGGATATTATTTCCACAACAAAGATGCGCGCGACCCATTATCGCTTAAAGCTGAATATGTTGCCAAGATTGATAATGATGATATTAGCTACGAGATAAACAAAGCATATAAAGTTTATCATAGAATTAGACATCCGTATTCTCATACTACCAATCAAGATTATACGACATCTATTATTGAAATGAGAGATAATGCCGATAGAAAATTTAAAGAAATTATTGACACTATGATTAAAACCTATTGTAATATAAGAAAATATAAGTGATGATATGAAAAATATAACTATTGTTGAAAAAAAAATATTAGATAGTGAATACGTTATGTTCCCTTCATCGTATATAAATCCAATGAAAAATATTTCATTGTTGG
The DNA here is from genome assembly GCA_934307185.1 of uncultured Roseburia sp. Taxonomy (GTDB): domain Bacteria; phylum Bacillota; class Clostridia; order Lachnospirales; family Lachnospiraceae; genus Roseburia. The sequence continues at coordinate 1,542 of CAKRCJ010000345.1, read as the reverse complement.
AATTGAATCTATGTGATCGTATAAAAAAGCCGTGTACAATACTTGTTGACTTATTATTGTGTAACGGAAATTCGTTTAATAGATTTTTGGAGTTGTATTTTGATGGAACACATATTGATAGAAATACAATCGAGATAGTATCATTGAATATAGACGATGAAAAGCGTGTGAATGAATTTTATAAACTAAACAAAAAACTGCTTTTTAATAGTGTTCTTGAACCATCAGAATACATGACATATATTAGATAACGTTTATGGTAGTGTTTCATGTTGGGCAGACATAGCTATAATTAAAAATAATAATAACAAGAGTCAGATATGTGAAGAATTTCATGTGTCTGACTCTTTTTTGTTCTAAACTTGGCACAAAACCTCTGATTTCCTGCTTTATAATTATGATATGAAGTTAAAAATATACTATTTAGCAGAGAGGAAGTGAGAAGTTGGCAGCAAAGAAAAATCCATTGGCTGATGAAGCGTATGCATTGTATAAGAGTGGAAAGAAGTTAGTAGATATTGCTGACCAACTAGGAAAACCAGAGGGAACAATCCGCAGGTGGAAAAATACATATGACTGGGATAACGAACGTTCGGATTGCAAAGCGAACGAAAGCGAACGTTTAAAACGAACGGAAAATAAAAAGAATGGAAAGAAGTTGACGCCAAAGCAGGAAGCGTTTACTGCCGAATATATCAAAAATGGTGGAAATGCTATGCAGGCTGCAAAAGCGGCAGGGTATTCCGAAAGCACTGCAAAGAACGCGACCAAAAAGATAGCGGAAAATGGTGGAGTTTCTCAGCGGATTGCCGCGCAGATGGAGCGTATCGAGAAAGAACAGCACAGGGACATCATGAGCCTTGCAGAGATACAGGAACGCAGAAGCATGATTGCCAAGGGAGAAGTGACAGATGATAAAGGATACATGCCGGATTTTACAAGCCAGCTTAAGGCAATGGATGGACTGGAAAAAGCATTGACGATAGCAGAAAAGCAGCGGATTGAACGGGAGGAGAAAGAAAAGCGGGAGAAAGCGCCGCTATGGACGGTGCCGATTACTGATATTACATCAGATTTCGTGGAGATATACCGGACAGTGCATGAAGCATTTGCCGGGGAGATAGATGTGCATGAGATTATTTCCAAGGGTGGTCGTGGTTCTATCAAGTCGAACTTCTGGGGAGATTTGGCGTATGAAACCATCCGGCAGGATCCACAGGCGCATATTGTATATACCAGACGATATAAGGTAGACCTGCGAGGGTCTGTATATAATCAGTATATGAAAACGGTTATTCGCTATAACGATTTGGATAACTGGGATTTCAAGCAGTCCCCGATGTGTGCGGTGTATAAGCCAACCGGACAAATGGTGATGTTCGTGGGAGCAGATAAGCCTATCAGTTTGAAATCGTTCAATGTGCCGTTTGGATATGTGAAAATGTTAATTCATGAAGAATGCGACTGCAAATTCTGCTCGAACGGTACGCTTATTCTGAAATCGGCGGTACATTCATTCTGATTTAGCGGTATGCGTTTTCT
>CAKRCJ010000344.1 GCA_934307185.1 uncultured Roseburia sp. | reverse complement strand
CTGATCTTTTCAGAACGGTCACCGGTACCGATCTGGCTCTTACGAAGCTCGGCTTCTGCATCATGTGCTTTCTGCTGCTCTAAGTCAAATAACTTTGTACGAAGTAATGCAAACGCTTTTGCTTTGTTCTGAATCTGGGATTTCTCCGTCTGGCTGTAAATTACAATTCCGGTTGGAATATGTGTTAAACGAACCGCAGAGTCCGTTGTATTGACACACTGTCCACCTGCTCCGGATGCACGACAAACGTCGATGCGGATATCTTTTTCATCAATCTGTACGTCAACATCTTCTGCTTCCGGCATCACAGCTACTGTAATAGTGGAAGTGTGGATACGTCCGCCGGACTCTGTCTCCGGCACACGCTGTACACGGTGTACACCGGACTCGTACTTCATAACAGAGTATGCGCCTGCTCCTGTAATCATAAAGGTAACACTCTTCATACCGCCAATTCCGGTATCGTCACATTCCATAATCTCTGTCTTCCAGTTCTTTGTCTCTGCATAGTGCTGATACATACGGTAAATTTCTGCCGCAAACAAGGCTGCCTCGTCTCCGCCGGCACCGGCACGGATTTCCACGATAACATTCTTATCATCATTCGGGTCTTTTGGTAAAAGAAGGATTTTTAATTCATTTTCCAATTCTCCAACACGGCTCTTTGCCTCGTTTAATTCCTCTTTTGCCATCTCGCGCATCTCTTCGTCAGACTCTTCCTCTAACATAGCAAGGGAGTCCTCGATATTCTGCTTACACTGCTTATACTCTTTGTAAGCCTCTACGATTGGTAAAATATCACTCTGCTCTTTCATCAGTTTACGAAAACGTTCCGGATTATTTGCTACATCCGGCTCACTTAATTCACTCATTAATTCCTCATAACGAATTAATAAATCTTCTAATTTATCAAACATACTTCTTACCTCTTAAAAAAATTGTCCTGTTATTTATAAGTTACTTAAATGCGATACAAGACTCTGCCGCTATAGCATGCCTGTTACAACTCTGTCATTTCCTGCCAGGTCTTTTATTACACGGACATCTTTAAATCCGTTTTCCATCATCATTCCTGAAACCGCTTTTCCCTGGTCATATCCTATCTCAAACAAAAGATAGCCATCTGGATTTAAATACATCCTGCTTTCCGCAATAATTTTCCGGTAAAAATATAAACCATCCTCTTTTCCGTCCAATGCTTCCATCGGCTCAAATTGCTGTACCTCCGGCATTAATTCCGGTATCACTCCGGTCGGAATGTACGGCGGATTTGAAACAATTACATCAAATGACTCGGTAATATTTTCGAATAAATCGCTTCTCTCAAAAAGAACCGGAACCTCATTTAACTTGGCATTCTCTTTTGCCACATTAATTGCCTGCTTTGATATGTCTGCAGCATAACCGTTCACACCTTCTGCATTGTGTAAAATACTGATAATAATACAGCCGGAACCGGTACACATATCAAGAATTCTCATTCCCGGCTTTACAACCTTTAATGCTTCCTCCACTAAAGTTTCTGTATCCTGCCTTGGTATGAGCACATTAGAATTTACTTTAAACTTCAAACCCATAAACTCTGTCTCGCCGACAATATATTGAAGTGGAATATGCTCTGCACGTTTTTTTATGGCAAGCTCATACTCCTTCAACAAGTCTTCTGAGACATCATCTTCCATATGCATATAATAAAACTTTCTGTCTATCTTGCAGCCCATTTCAAGCAAAAGCCATGCATCATTTTTTGCATCTGCAATGTGAGAAAGCTCTAGTACCTTCTCTCCATTTGCAACAGCTTCGCGATATGTCATTTTTCTTCACGCCCTTCTAATGTTTTTCCTGACGTATCTCTTCTACATATGTCTTCCAGTCAAAAACCGCCTCCACAGAAGCAATTCCCACTTCAATCATTTCATCGTCCGGTTCTTTCGTGGTAAGTCTCTGTAACCACAGTCCCGGTTTGCTCAACAGATTGACAACCGCATTGTCGCTTCTTCCTGCCAGCCGGATAAACTCATACGAAACTCCGGCAATGACCGGAATTAAAAGCAAACGCACGACAACCTTTAAAATCGGCGACTCTACCCGGATAAACATAAAAAATACGATACTGATCAACATAACTATCAAAAGAAAACTCGTTCCACATCTTTTGTGCAGCCTGGAACTCTTTCTCACGTTCTCCACATTCAAATCCAGACCATGCTCAATACAGTTGATACACTTGTGCTCTGCTCCATGATACATATAAACACGTCTGATATCCTGCATCAGAGAAATAAGTGCCACATATCCGATAAATATTGCCAGCCGGATTACACCTTCCAAAAAAGCAATCACCCACCGTGAAGTAATTACTTTCTGAAACAATGTTGACAGAAAATACGGTAGCAGCATAAAAATTACAACTGCCAGAACAATGGACAGCAACACTGTACCGCCCATCATCGCACTTTCCTGCTTCTTTTCCTTTTTCTCCTGTTTTATCCGCTCCTCCTCAGACATCTGTTCTTTTTTCCCGGAATTTCCATCTTCTTCCTCAAAAAAAGAAGCGGAATAAGTCAATGTCTGCATACCGAGTACCAGTGATTCTATAAAACTGAATACGCCTCTTAAAATCGGCATATTTCTTATTTTCTTATTTTTAACAATTCCAGCATATTCTGAAACCTTTACTTCTATCTCATGGTCAGGTTTTCTCACGGCAACAGCGTATTTTTCCTGATTCTTCATCATTACGCCTTCCATGACTGCCTGGCCGCCAATTCCTGAATACTTCATGTAATTC
>CAKRCJ010000343.1 GCA_934307185.1 uncultured Roseburia sp. | reverse complement strand
GACAGCGGCGGCGTCAAGCTACATTTATTAAGAGGGGGCAGATAGTTGAATGGTGTGCTTTCCTATATAAAAAGCTATATCGTGCTTTTTCTCATACTGACCGTACTCGTCCAGATGGTGCCAAAGGACCACCTTCGGAAATATATTCAGTTTTTTGCACAGATGATACTGGTGTTTGGACTGATTTATCCGGTATTAAACTGGATAGGAGACAGCGATGCATTTTTGGAAAGAATACAATACGATACATTTTTGCAGGAAATGGAAGAAGCAAGCCTGGATGCAGAAAAAATTACCTATCTCGATAACCGCTATTATGTGGAAAAATATGAAGAGAGCATCGCAGATGCTGTTACAAAGACAGCAGAAGATTATAATTTTGCAGTAAAGGAGATTTCAGTAAAGATGACAGAAAACTATGAAATAAGCCGTATTTGTATGACAATAACAAATCCAATCAGGGAAAATATCGTGATTGGGAAGGTGGTTTTAGACAAAGAGGATACGAAGAAAGAAAGCACAGAGGAGAGTGCCTATAAAAAACTAAAAGAAAAACTTATTAGCTATTATCAGCTTTCCGAGGAACAGTTAGATATTGTTTGTGAATAAAATGGGGGATGAGAATTGTGATTGAGAAAATAGAGGCATTTTTCAGGGAAAAACGATGGAAAAATATGAAAAAGGCTGACTGGGCAGCAATTGCATTGCTTGGTGTTCTGCTGCTTATCATTGCAATTCCCACGTCACCGGATAAGACAGATAACACAGTGGGAAAAACAGAGGAAAAAGCAGTGGATACAGCAGATTATTCTTCTGCAACAGACAACAAAGATGCAAATGAATATGCAGCCTGTCTGGAAAAAAAGCTGGAAAATATTCTGGAAAAAATGGAGGGCGCAGGAAAAGTAAAAGTTATGATAACGTTATCTGACTCCGGAGAAAAGCTGGTGGAGAAGGATGAGAATAACAAAAAAAGCAACATAACAGAAACAGACGCTGACGGAGGAAACCGTAAAACAGCGGAACAGGAGACGGAAAATACGACTGTTTATGTGGAAAATGGAAATGAGTCATATCCATATGTCGGAAAAGAGGTTATGCCGACAATTGAAGGAGTTGTCGTTGTCTGTGAGGGTGGCGGAAATTCTAAAGTAGTTTCTGATATTTCGGACACTGTAATGGCATTATTCAGGGTTGAGGCACATAAAATAAAAGTAGTTAAAATGAGTGCTGATTAGCAAAACAAGGAGGAATTGCATTGAAAAAAATATTTCGGAAAAATCAATTGGTAATTACGGCACTGGCATTAATGATTGCAGTGGCAGGTTATTTCAGTTACATGAATAACAATATGGATGATGCAAAACTGACGGCACAGGCGGGTGCGCAGCTTGAGCCGGAGGCAGATGCAAGTGCGCTTGAAGAACAATATGATATTTCGGACGAGGATTTGTCACAGGAGGAAATCTTTACGGCAGAGGAACCACAGGTGGGGGAAGATGTGGCAGTAAACAGCACAGAAACAGCAGCAGAAGAGACAGCTGGAGCCATAGATGCCGAAAATCCGGGAGAAGCAGTGTTAACCAGCTCAACGGTAAATAACATTGACTATGCTTCGGAGATGAAATTAAACAGGGAACAAATCCGCTCAAAAAACAAAGAAACACTCGTAGAGATTGTGAACAATGCTTCTATTTCCGATGAGTTAAAGCAGGATGCCATCAATAAAATGATTGCAATGACAGATATTGCAGAGCGTGAAAATGCGGCAGAAATGCTTTTGGAGGCAAAGGGATTTACAGATGTAGTCGTCAGTATTACAGAGGATAGCTGTGATGTCGTGTTAAATATGGGGGAGGTAACCGACGCGAAACGCGCGCAGGTGGAGGATATTGTAAAAAGAAAGACAAATGTTTCTGCAGAAAATATTATTATCACACCGATTGTAATAGGGGAAACAGACGCAGAATAAGTTGAACTTTTACTTGCTTTTCTTTCCCGGTCGTTATATCCTTATAAAGCAGTATTTTGCGCAATATTAAGTGAAATGGATAGAATATCTGTGAAAAAGCAGGTTTTTCGTATCTTTTAGTTTGGAGGATATATTTTGGCTGATTTAAGAAAAGAAATAGAAAAAAGAAGGACATTTGCGATTATTTCCCACCCGGATGCCGGTAAAACAACATTGACCGAGAAGTTCCTGTTATACGGAGGTGCCATTAATCTGGCAGGCTCCGTAAAAGGAAAGGCAACGGCGCGCCATGCGGTTTCCGACTGGATGGAGATTGAGAAGGAAAGAGGTATTTCCGTTACTTCTTCCGTATTACAGTTTAACTACGGCGGTTATTGTATTAATATTTTAGACACGCCGGGACATCAGGATTTCTCAGAGGATACGTACCGTACCCTTATGGCAGCAGACTCTGCGGTTATGGTAATTGACGGTTCGAAGGGTGTTGAGGCGCAGACAAGAAAGTTATTTAAAGTATGTGTCATGCGTCACATTCCGATTTTTACGTTCATCAACAAAATGGACCGCGATGCGAACGATACCTTTGATTTATTGGATGAGATTGAAAAAGAGCTTGGAATTGCAACCTGCCCGGTGAACTGGCCGATCGGCTCCGGTAAGAATTTTAAAGGTGTGTATGACCGTAATACAAAAGAGGTTATGACCTTCTCCGATACTTTAAAAGGAACAAAAGAGGGAACAGAAAAGCATATCCATATTGATGACCCTGCTTTGGCTGCAGAAATCGGGGAAGCTGCAAAAGAAAAACTTTTAGAGGAAATCGAGC
>CAKRCJ010000342.1 GCA_934307185.1 uncultured Roseburia sp. | reverse complement strand
CTACAAAATGTGCAAAAAAGGCGCAATTGCAGGCTTTATTGTTCTTGCAGTCATTCTTGCATTATTCCTGTTAGCACTTGCGGCAGTCGTTCTGTAATTTATGGGAAGAACGACAAGAGGTGGAAACAGAGACCATACTCCGAATGTAAGACCTGTGAAGCGGGTGGAGCTTTCGGAGAAAAATACAAAGCAGAGATTCATGGCAGTGATAGTATTACTTATCATTGCCTCCTGTGCATTTGTGTATGCACTGAATGGATTGATGTCAAATGACAGCGGATGGACAAACATTGAGGCGGGTTCATCCGCTGAAATTAATTGCGGAGATGACTTTATTTTCCAATATTATATCGGGGCAGCGGGCGTAAATGCCACCGCAGAAAAAAAAGCGCTGACGCTGCTTTATACCGAGTCTGTAGTAAAGGCATATCAGATGTTCTGTAATGATAAGTCCTTTGAAGGAATTACAAATATTTATGATATAAATGAACATCCAAATGAGGAACTTACGGTTGATGCGGCACTTTATGCGGCATTAGAGCAGATTGCTTCGTCAGGACGGAGAGAATTATATCTTGCACCGGTTTATACAGAATATGATAATTTATTTTTCTGTAATGATGATGTCGAGACAGTAAGCTTTGACGGCTATCAGAATGGGGAGGTTGCTTCTTATTTTTTTGAGGCTGCGTCTTATGCGAACGACCCGGATATGGTAAATGTGGAACTGCTCGGTAACAATAAAGTAAAATTATTTGTATCTGACGAATATCTTGCATTTGCAAAAGAAAACTATATTTCCGATTACATTGATTTTTCCTGGATGAAAAATGCGTTTATTGTGGATTATCTTGCAGATACTATGATATCAAACGGCTATACGTTTGGTTCCATCACAAGTTACAATGGATTTACAAGAAATTTAGATGATGGTTCCGTTGCGGATGAGCAGTCAGGAAACAGGGACAGGGAGTATTCTTTTAACCTTTATGACAGACAGAAAAATATTATTTATCCTGCGGGGGTACTTAATTATACTGGTTCAATGAGCATTGTGAGTATGCATAATTATCCGATGTCTGATAAAGAAAAATACGATTATTATGAATTTAAAAACGGAGAAATCCGGACACGTTATGTGGATGTAACAGATGGCCTGTGTAAATCCGCAGTAAATAACATGGTATGTTATTCGAAGGAAAAAAGCTGTGCACAGATTTTATTGGAAATTATTCCGCTTTATGTAAATGATACGTTGCAAAAAGATGCTGTAGCAAGCCTGTCATCAGATGGAATTCAAAGTATCTATGGCATGGATGGTGTGCTTTATTATACGGACAGTGCGGCAGAAATTACAGATTTATATGAAAAAGAAAATGTGAAATACACTACAGAATTAATAAAATAACAGATACACAGGCAATTACAGTAATTTGTAATTGCCTGTTTTACAATAGTGAATTATACTTGAAATAGATATTTATTAGTCACAGGCAGGGGGCAGAGCATGATATTTGGAGAGAAGACACAAGAACAAAAGCGTATCAATGAACTAACCCGTGAAGTAAAAGAACTTCGGAAAGAGCTTTTAGCCAGTAAACTTGAGAAAAAGCAAATTGAAGTGCAGATGAAGGAATTAAAAGATGCACTTGAGCTTGGCGGAAATTTAAGGCAGGGATATGTGGATTCCCAGGAGCATATGGCAATTGCAAGACGCGGTCTTATTAATATGATGGAAGATATGGATGAAATTCCGATAGAAGATGTAAAAAAGGATTTGAACCGTCTGAATGGACATTTGGACCGTATTTTCCATGAGTGCAGCATCCGTGAGGATGACCTGGACTTTAAGTCTACGGCAGAAGGGCTTAAGAACATGGCAGAACACATGGATACTATCAATCTGATTATGCTAAGGAGTGAACTGGAAAATTTGCAGGCATTGCTTGAGGATACATCAGAGTGGCGTTCTCCGAACTTTTTTGCACTGGCGTATTATTTACAGCATGAGGAAGAAAATAAGGTAGGAGAAATGGAAAATGAGTACCGCAACAGCTTTTTGGAGCGATACTTAGAGGAACATCTGATGGAGTCACTGGCAATGGAAGCAAACTATGCCGGATGTGGTGAGAAGCTTACCAATATGATACAGCATTATATTTATGATTAGAGGGGGAGAAAAATATGCTTGAACTGATAATAATAATCGTTGCAATCTGGACAATTTATTCGCAGATAAAAGCACAAAAGAACGATACCGGGCGGAAAAATACCACTTACATAAACGGAAAACCTGTCAATTTAAAAACAAATCAGGCAACGGATATTTCGTATGGAAAAGGATATGGTAATCAGACACAGTCCACTTCTGCGAAAAAAGAACGGTTAAGCAGAAGTGAACAGGAAAAGTTAAAGGCAGATATTTTACACAGGGCAAAAAAGAATGTAAAAGAGAATGATGCAGATGTTTTAAAACAGATGGATAGGATGCAGCATGAGGCAGCGAGAGGCATCGCAGATATACCAGTTATGTCAGTAAGCCGGACAGTAGCAATGGAAAAGACAAAGCCGGTTGGAAATCAGATTGCATCCGAGGTTGATGAGGACTGCGATATCATGAAAACATTAAATGACCTTATGATTATGGGGTACAGTGGCAATCTTGAGTTTGACAGGGATTTTGTAGCAGAAGGTATTGATATGTTAAACCAGTATCAGGAATTAGGATAGATAATTGCGAAACTCATAGAAAGTGTAAATTGAATTGTGAAAAATTAACAATAGCATAAGAATACACTGGGGAGCCGCCG
>CAKRCJ010000341.1 GCA_934307185.1 uncultured Roseburia sp. | reverse complement strand
GAGTTGACCCTTGCCATTAATTCCAATGGGGTAAACGGTTTCGTCACATAATCATCTGCCCCAATATTTAAGCCGATTACTTTATCTGTCTCCTCTGATTTTGCAGACAGCATAATCACCGGAAATTCGTGGTGTTCTCTCAATTTGATGGTCATTGTCACACCGTCCATGCGCGGCATCATGATATCCACGATTGCAAGATGGATTGTTTCCCTGTCAATGATTTCCAGGCCTTCGACACCATCGGCTGCCTTATATACATGGTATCCCTGGCTTTTTAAGAAAATTTCAATTCCATCCCGGATTTCCTTATCATCTTCTACGACTAAAATATTGTATTCGTTGTAATTTAACTGTTCCATTTGAATTTTGACTCCCTCTTCTGATATTGACTACTATAACTGGTCTATCTAAAAATCCATTATATAAAAAACGAAAGATTTTCTAAAGATTTATTTTTTCAAGAACATCCGTTCTGCTATTCGTATAAAAAAAGACTGTCACCCGAAGCATCTTCTATACAATATACCATTCTGACTAACAGATTTCTTATCTGCATATTGTAGGAATAACGCTTCATGCGACAGCCCTTCTTTTTTCATTTTATCTGATTTTTACAATCCATAGGATGCCATAATATTATGAAACTCCTGTGAACCGGAAAATCCCTGCATTACCTCATCACGGCTCTGCCCCTGTGAAAGTTCATTCAGCCAATACTGTAAGCCCTCATCATCGTATTCTCTTCCGAGGAAGGTACGATATAAAACTTTAATATAGTCCGTATCATCATATCCCTTGTTCTGGAATTCATCGGAATGGAAAAAGCTTTGTGCCACGCTCTCTGCGGATTTTTCCCCTCTCGCAATTGCTCCGGACCAGTCGTTTAATCCGGCCTCCTCTGCCTGTCTGCTTAATGCTTTATCATACAGTCTGTAAACAAACATAGTTGCTCCGGCATTTAAGTCCCTGCCGTCTGATACTGAAACCTCACCTCTGTCAATTCCATATTGTTCACAGATATTGCCATACTCCTGTGACTCTGCAAAACCTTTAAATACATACAGTCTGGATACACCGTTTTCCAACATATTAATCCAGTCTGCCATACCGTCTGCATCAGCCTCTCTTCCGAGATATGTCTCATAGAGCATATTAAGGTACTCTTCATTGCTTGTATTCTTATTCATGTATTCCTGGCTGAATACAAATCCCTGACCAGTCTGTGCACCGGTAATTTCATGATTTACAAGTTTTTCTGTCCAGTCTTTTTTACCGTCTGCATCGGAAGCTCTTCCAAGACATTTTGTATATAAACGCTCTACAAACTTCTCTACTTCATTATACTGCGCATCTGTCACCTCAGTTTTTCCTGCGTTCTCTGATGCACTGAATACTTCTGTCGTATATTCAATGGAAACCGCTTCTCCGGTTGCTTTGGATTTTAATCCGCTTACCTTTACTTTATAAGTTCCGTTTACTTTATAATCATTATAATTACTGTCAGCAAAGTTAAATATAATGCAGCTGCCTTCTCCATATCCGCCATTATTAACATTAAAATATTTACCGGAACCGGAAGTGTCGCTCGAATTATCACTGCTGCTAAAAACTTCCGTATGTCCTGCCGGATTTGTTACTTCCACCTGAATATCGTTTAAAGATGGCTCCATATAACGTTCAGGATTTAAAGAAATGGACCATGGAATTTTCTGCTCTATTAATTCTGCCGGGAAATATCCGGAAGAAGGCCAGGAAATGAAATTGTAGTCAATATTCTCATTGCTTTTATCAAATACTTTGTATGCATAATAATTTCCATAATAACCATTCGCTGCCTTTGCTTCACCTACTCCTACGTAAAGCATGGAAGGATTTAAAAACCATCTTCTATGTCCAAGGCTTGTCAGATTGCTTCCACTATTGTCTCTCATGCAGCCATCTACACCATATTCCATGCGGGAATAACCGGCACTTAAGTTACTGCTTGAAGTTGCTTCTACCGCAATGTCATAAAAATCCTGATCCATGTCTGCCGGTTTAGACTGATAATGTGCAAAAACACCGGTTGCTGCCAGTAAAACTGCTCCATGCTGGGCATCATCACTTAAACTTTCCGATTCAGTTACAGTTGTAATTCCTGCAATCTGACGATACATATTAATACGCTGTACAGTTGCATTTCTATTTGCCGCAGATGCTTTTCCTGCTGCATACGGTGCTGTCACGCTCGGCTGTACATCGTACGACATATCATTGGAAGCATTTTTTGCATTCTGATATAAATTTGCAATTTCTGTCTTTGTCAGTGCCCTTGTATCCAGCCGTCCACTTCTGTTTCCGCTGCCATTTATAGCTTCCGTATTCCACTGATATCTCGCACCTAATAAATCACCTGTCTCTTCTGCAACAGCTTCTGCCACTGTTCCATCCTGTACACTCCAGACCTCCTGTGCGCTAACCGGAAATGCTACCAATGCTGAAAGCATAATTCCAGCTGCCGCAGATATCCACTTTGATTTCATAATTTCTCCTCCGCTGTAAAAATATTCTCTCTTTACTATAGTCCCGATTAATTGCATTGTCCATACTTTTTCGCCTGAATTCCAAGACAAATTGCCCTAATGACTCCATTTTGGGTAAATATGAAATACATTTTTTGTAAATATGAAATATTTATATTGACAATTATTTTTATTTTTGATAGAATAATTTTTGTCGGTTGTTTCTACAATTGATGAGTGCTGATATGGCTCAGTCGGTAGAGCGTCGCCTTGGTAAGGCGGAGGTCACGGGTTCGATTCCCGTTATCAGCT
>CAKRCJ010000340.1 GCA_934307185.1 uncultured Roseburia sp. | reverse complement strand
ACAGTGGACTGTACTACAGACTGCGTTGCTCTACATTAAGCGGACTGACTTATCTGCCGGGAAGATTAGGCGGAAAAATTACAGTCGGTGGCTACCGCATGGCAAGAAGAATTTACCAGTTTCAATAGAGCGGAGAAAAAATGAGGAAGAAAAGTTATGGCACAGATTTATATTGCATTTGTTGATACACCCGGATTTTTTGCAGGCGTTATACGGCATGTAATCAAACAGAAATATATCCATGTGGTTTTGTCAATGGATCCGGAACTGGAAGAAGCATACAGCGTCGGCAGAAGAAACCCGGCAGTTCCGTTTTTTGCCGGATTTGAAAAAGAAGAAAAGAGAAAAATTTTAAGTGTTTTTCCAACCGCCGATTATATGGTTTGCAGCGTTGAATGTACCCCGGCACAAAAAGAAGCAATAAGACAGGAACTTTTGCTTGCAATGCAGGAAAGATTTCATTATCACTATGCAGTGGCAGGATTGCCATTCATTTTGTGGAACATTCCATTTTATCAGGAAAATCATTACACCTGCTCATCTTATGTAGCGAGAGTGTTGGAGGAATATGGTGTCTGCCAGTGGGAGAAGCATTTTTCCCTTGTCACACCAAAGGATTTTCTGGAAAAATTCGGGGCAGAAAAAATCTTTGAGGGAAGCTTACGTGAACTTGTGGGCTTATCCGATATGCAGGAGGAAAGTGCATATGTATGCCTGCGGTGATTTTGCTAATTTTTCGCAATCACCTAGATGAAAATACATACAAAGAAGGAGAAGAAACTGACATGAAAAAGAAAATTTTTGAGGCAGCATTATTCTTCGGTATTATGTTTTTGACCTTTTATACTCTGCTTCATGGGCAGAATATGTCAGAAATTTTTAAGGCAGTAAAAAATATGTCAGTTCCATACCTTGCGGCAGCAGCAGGACTGGCATTATTTTTTGTCTGCGCAGAGGGCAGTATGATATGGTATCTGCTCCGCTCCATGGGACAGGAGAAAAGTTCACTGCCGCGCTGCATACAGTATTCTTTTATCGGATTTTTTTATTCCGGCATTACACCTTCAGCAACCGGAGGGCAGCCGGTACAGCTTTATTATATGAACAAGGACGGAAATAAAGGCTCGGATTGTACCGTCGTGCTTATGACAGTTGCCGTCATTTATAAATTTGTGCTTGTTGCTTTGGGAGCAGTTCTTTTAGCTGTTTTGCGAGGGACATTAAAAGAAGAGTTACATTCGTATTTTCCACTTTATCTGGTCGGAATGCTTTTAAACACTATCGTCGTGCTTGTTGTTCTGGCGGCGATGCTTTTTCCAAAATGGATGCTTTTTGTGGCGGCAGCCTTCGAAAAACAGATGCTGCGTCTTGGTATCTGGAAAGAAGATAAAAGACGTATGGAGAAAGTAAAAGAATTTACAGACAGTTATCAGAAGGCGGTTTCGTGGATGAAGCAGCACAAGGGAAAGCTTGGAGTGGTTCTTTTTGTTACATTTTTACAGAGATGCAGTGTATTTTTTCTTACTTATATGGTTTATCTTGGATTTGGGGAAAGAGGAACCCCGATGCTTACGGTGTTGATACTTCAGGCATCCGTGTACATTGCGGTGGATATGCTTCCACTTCCAGGAGCACAGGGAATTACAGAGCTGATGTACCGCACGGTATTTGCAACGGTTTTTTCCGGAAATTATCTCATTCCGTCCATGCTTGTGAGCAGAGGCTTAAACTTTTATTTCCTTTTGCTCGTCAGCCTGCTTGTAGTTGTCATAAATAAGCTTTGCAGTTACCGGAGCTGTTCCATCTGAAAAGCAAGATACTGCTTTTTAATGTCAGCCGCACGCCGCTGTGCTAATGGAATGATTTTTCCGTTGGAAAGCTCCAGACTGACTGTGCCAATCGTGCAGATATAATTCAGATTGACAACAAAAGAACGGTGTACGAGCAGAAAAGCCGGATTTTTTAACAGGTTTTCACAAGTCGAGGAAAAACGCTCCACACATTCAATCTGTTCCCCGTTTTTTAAATAATAAATGCTTTTCCGGTTAAAGGCTTCCACATAAACCAAATCGGAAAGAAAAATTTTATGTACACTGAGATTGCTTTTTAAAATAATATAATTTTCTTCTTCTGTACGGCGTTTCTCTAAAATATCGTCTAAAGCATCAAAAAATTTTTTCTCGCAGAGAGGCTTTAAAAGGTAATTTGCTGCTTTGACTGTATAACTTTCCACTGCAAATTCCGGGGAGGACGTTAAAAAAATAATGTCAGCCGCCTTGTCAGATTCCCGGATTTCCTTTGCTGTGTCAATTCCATTTAAAACAGGCATAATAACATCTAATAAATAAAGGTCATAGTGTTCCCTGACTGCGGTGGAAGCAAGCTCAATGCTGCTTTCAAAGGATTTACAGATGACTTTTATATTTCGTTTTTTTTCGTAAGTATCTAACAGGGATAAAATCTGTTCACGTTCCATTTTATCATCGTCACATACCGCAATTTTCATTCGCATTATCCTCGTAAAAATAATTTTAAAGGGCATTTGCCCCTGTCAGCCACATTATACCATTTTCCGTTAAAATCTGCAAAATAGTATGTCGTCGTTCATGCCGAAAAAAATGTAATTCATGCAGCAGAGCCCGCGAAAAATGACAAATATTGTATAATAAACACAGAAAAATAAGGAATATTGTGCAAATACTTAGAAATAATAGGTAATTGCGAAACTCATAAAAAAGTATATTGGATTGTACAAAATGAATAAAAGCATAAGAAGACACTGGGGAGCCGCCGGTTCTTAGCGACCGTATTTTGGTCGCTTA
>CAKRCJ010000339.1 GCA_934307185.1 uncultured Roseburia sp. | reverse complement strand
CAGCAACAGGCGAGACAAAAGATGGTAAGGCTGAATATAAGACAGAAGATGGAACCTCTGTTTATATTGAAACAGAGACGAACTATAATTCTGTTACAATGTCTCTTGAGGATACCGGACATTCGAAATACACAGACAGCAATAATGTAACATATACACAGAATGATACAGGTACTTATGCAGGCTCTGACGGAAATACATATCGGCTGGATGCTGCAAATAAGACGATGATTCAGGTCGATTCCGAGGGAAAAGATGTTTCCGGAGGAAAAAGTGCAACAGTAGGTGATGCTGAAAAAATCACGAAAGCAAAATATACGAAAGTTGCAGAGAACACAGGCATTAAAACAGCTGCAGATGTACTCAGTGATTTGAAAGCAGATACGAATTATAATCTCACTGAGGAAGAGGAAACAACATTAGCATCTAATGCTACAACTGTAAATCAGTATGAGGCAAAGACAGATACTCTGGATTCATCGGATGTATACTCTGTTGCGTCTATTACAGCAAAGATTAAAGATTTGTATCAAAATGGCGGAGCAGATAAGGTATCTGAATATACAAGCACATTTGCTGAAAAGTTAAGTGATAATACTACAAAAATAAATAAAAATAATGAACTTATTGATGGACATAAAGAGCTGGCAGAACTTGCAGCTATTGATACAACGACAAGTGAAGGCCAAACTGCATACACAGAAGCATTGAATAGTTTCAAAAAACAGGTTGAAACGGCAAGTTCATATTTTGATGTAAATGGAAATCTTACGATTAAAACAAATTCCGATGCAAACAAAATTGATGGTCAGGATGCGATTATCAAATTAAATGATGTTGAGTATACAGGCAGCTCTAATTCATTTTCTATTAATGGACTTAATATTACTGCACAGGTTGTAACGGGCGATGGTGATTCAAATGCAATCAGTATTACGACATCTACGGATACACAGGGAATTTATGATAAAATTAAGGATTTGTTTTCCCGGTATAATAGTCTGATTAATGAGATTACATCTTTATACAATGCAGACTCTGCAAAAGGATACGACCCTTTGACCGATGATGAAAAAGATGCAATGTCTGATACCGAGGTTGAAAAATGGGAACAGAAAATCAAGGATTCATTGTTGCGGCGAGATGATAATCTTGAGAGTTTAATGAGTGCTATGACATCTGCGATGAGTGGAGCGGTTGAGATTGATGGAAAGAAATACTATTTATCCAATTTTGGAATTAAGACATTAGGGTATTTGAATGCACCAGCGAACCAGCAGAATGCATATCATATTGATGGTGATGAGGATGATGCAAATTCTTCTGGAAACGAAGATAAATTAATGGCAGCCATTATAAATGATCCGGATACGGTGATTTCATTTATGCAGGGGTTAGCAGAGAATTTATATGATTCTATTCATAAAAAAATGCAGTCATCATCATTAAGCAGTATATATACAGTTTATAATGATAAGGAAATGGCATCCGAGTATAGTGACTATACCAGCTTAATTAAAAAATGGGAAGAAAAATTAGAGGACAAAGAAGACTATTATTATAAGAAATTCTCATCCATGGAGACAGCCTTGTCTAAGTTAAACAGCCAGACATCTTCATTAAGTGGATTATTTGGTAGTTAATGTATAGCATATTGGAAGATAAAGAGATATAATTAAAATTGTTAAAAAGAAGCAGACAAAAAAGTCTGCTTCTAAAATAAAAAGACCAGGAGGGTATTATGTTAGCGAATCAGGGATATGCAGCATATGCTAACAACAAAATTATGACAGCATCACCAGCGGAGCTGACACTGATGCTGTATGAAGGAGCAATTAAATTTACGAACCTTGCAATAACAGGGATTGAGGAAAAAGATATTCAGAAAGCACATACGAATATTGTAAAAGTGGAACATATTATTGAAGAATTTCAGGCGACTTTAAATCACAAATATCCAGTCGCAAAAGATTTTGATGAAGTATATGCTTATCTTTTAAGAAGACTTCGTGAGGCGAATATAAAAAAGGATAAGGAAATTTTAGAAGAAGTTCTGAAACATTTAAGAACAATGCGTGATACATGGAAAGAAGTTATGCGCACAGCACGGGCGAATGGATAGATCATGTGGAGGAGAATGATGCTATGGCAGAAAATCAGTATATTTTAATTATGTTACAAAGCCTTGAAAAAAAGCAAAAAGTGTTAGATAGCATCATGCAGATAAATAAAAGACAGAGAGAGGAACTAGAAAATCCTTCGTTAGACCCAGATGATTTCGATAAAACGATGGAAGAGAAAGCAACACTCATTGAGCAATTAGAACTTTTAGATAATGGCTTTGAAAATGTTTATGAAAGAGTCCGTGAAGAGTTGCAGATGAATAGGGAAAGCTATAAAGAAGAAATTTTAAATATGCAGAACCATATTCGCTTATTAACAGAAAAAAGCATGGAAATCCAGGCGCAGGAAGCACGCAACAAACAATTGATGGAACAGAAATTTGCCAGCGTAAAAAAACAGGTGAGGGAAATCCGTTCCAGCCAGAAGGTTGTAAATCAATATTATAAGAATATGATGAAAAAAGGCTATGTGGAGCCACATTTTCTGGATAATAAAAAATAATTGATAGAAAAAAAGAAAAAAATCTTTTTTACTATAAAGTATTGGAGAGAATCTCCGATATATAAGTCAAGTAAAGAAAATTACTTGCAGGTGGAAGTTCAAGCAGAGCGTACGGCTGGGAGAATAGAAACCTAATATAACAAAAAACAAGTACGTAAAGTACAGATGCAGCATGGAAGCTGCATTACATTCAAGGAGGAAAATAATATGGTAGTACAGCACAATATGAC
>CAKRCJ010000338.1 GCA_934307185.1 uncultured Roseburia sp. | reverse complement strand
TGATTCGGCATCTTGCCGACTAATGCTGCATCTGTTCCTGGTGCTTCCCTGACATTTAAGTTACCCTCTGCAACAACTGCTATTCCAAGATTATTATAACCATACACAGCCACCTGTGTATTTTCCTCTGTCTCCTGTGTCTGTACAGCCTCCTGTTCTGCCTGCACTTCGGTTCCCTGCTCTGCCTCTGTTTCCTGTGTTTCACTCTGCTCTTGCGGTTCTTCCGTCTCTTCCTGTCCCACCGACATTAATGCAGCGTTAAGCTCAGAAACAGCTGCCTCATTATTATCATCTGAAAGTGCTTCCGCAGTCATCCCTGCAACTCCTGCTGTCATAGCAGACCCGTCTGTCTCTGCTGTAATTGCATTGACCGCTCTGCTTCCTTCTGTATTGTTCTGATTGATGATTGCACTGGAAAAAACTAGTATTCCAGCTGCTCCAAGACATATTGCTCTGATATATTTGGACTTCATAAAAACCTCCTGACCAAAAGATATGTCCTACTTTTTTACAACTTTTTACAGTATATCAATCATTTTTTACATTGTCAATTATATTTTGTAACATTTTTGTAACAATTATTATTACTCTGACAGATTTTCAAAATAATCTCTTGTAAAAGCAATATCTTTCTGCATCTGCTCTTTTAATTTATCAATGCTGTCAAACTTCTGCTCCGGGCGTATTTTCTTTAAAAATTCCACGGTAACTACCTGGTTGTACACATCCTCCTTAAAATCGAGGACATGCGTCTCTACTCCGACCGGATTATTTCCCTCAATGGTCGGCTTACATCCGACATTTGTCACACCATAATATTTTTTTCCATCAATCAGAAGCTCTGTCATATAAACGCCAAATGGCGGAAGCAGTTTTTCTTCCGGTGGAATAAGATTGACGGTCGGAATACCGATGGTTCTTCCAATCTGCCTTCCATGCTTTACTTTTCCACTGACAAAATAGCGGTATCCGAGCAGATGATTTGCCTTTTCGATATCACCCTCCATTATTTTTTCCCGGACAAAGGTGCTGCTGATATCTCTTGCATCTTCCTGCATTTTTTTTAAAATAACCGCTTCATAACCATACAGAGAAGCATATTTTTTTAACATCTGATAATCACCGCGTCTGTTATGTCCAAAATGGAAATCCTCTCCTGCCACGATGCATTTTACATTTAACTGCTCCGAGAGCATCCGGATAAAAGCTTCCGGTTCCATACACATAATCTCTTTTGTAAACGGACATTCGATAAGGTAGTCTATGCCAGTCTTTTCAAAAATATGCATTTTCTCTTCGTTTGTAGTCAGTACTTTTGCTTCTACATGCTCTACACTTTTTTTCGGTGGAATGTCAAAGGTAAAGATTGCTGCCTTTAAGCCCTCTTTCTTTTTCTGTGCAAGCTTTTCCATCAAAAGTTCATGACCACGGTGTATCCCATCGAACTTTCCAAGTGAGATAACGGTTGGCTCTTCAATTTGAAAATTTACTGTATCTTTTATATATTTCATTCTTCCATAAACACTTTTACAGGTTTGAAATTTCCTCTCTCCTGCTGGAATTCATAAATTCCGATAAAGTGATCCTTTTCATCATAAATTCTGACAGGTGCAGACTTCATGGACTCCCCGAAATCCGATATCATTTCCGGCTCAATCCGGTTTCCATTATATAAAACTTTTCCAAACTTTGCATCTACAACTGCTTTTTCATAAGAGAGAAAAACAGAGTCCACAGACCTTACAAAAGGAAACACCGCTGCATTACACAGATCTACCGGTACGTCCTTCGTACTTTCCTTTACCAGTGCTTCTATCTGTTCTAGCTTTAATGCATCCGCAAGCAAAAATTCGGAAACCTTTGTGCGCAAAAGCGACTCCATACAGCCGCCGCATCCAAGCTTCTCCCCGATATCCTGGCAGAGTGTCCGAATATATGTTCCCTTTGAACAGTGTACTCTCATTGTCACTCTTGGAAGTGAAATATCCAAAATATCTATGGATAATATTTTCACCGGTCTTGCTTTCCGCTCGACGGTCTTTCCTTCCCTTGCAAGGTCGCATAACTTCTGTCCGTTAACCTTTAACGCGGAATACATAGGAGGAACCTGCATGTAGTCTCCAACAAAAGACTGCACTGCTGCTTTTACTTCCGCCTCCGTAACGTTTACCTCTTTTTCTTCCAATACTGTTCCTGTCATGTCCTGCGTATCTGTAACTTTTCCCAGTAAAAGAACTGCTTCATATTCCTTGCTTTTATCGGTTAAAAGTTCACAGACTTTTGTGGCTTTACCAAGACACACAGGCAACACTCCTTCCGCATCCGGATCAAGTGTCCCTGTGTGTCCGATTTTTTTCTGTTTAAAGATACCACGCAGTTTTGCCACAACATCAAAAGATGTATATCCTTTTTCTTTATATACATTAATGATTCCGTTGACCATATCGTATCCTTTTATTTTATATTTTTATTTTAACTGTACGCTTATCTCTTCTAAGATTACCGACACAATTTTTTCCGGCGTTCCTTTCATGGAAAAACCGGCTGCCCTTACATGTCCGCCACCGCCGAATTTCACGGCAATCCGGGACAAATCAACAAGCTCTTTTGACCTTGTGCTTACTTTGTATTCACCATCTTCTAACTCATATAAAAAGATAGAGACTTCCACATCCTTTGTCACCCGAAGCTGGCTTACAATGCCATCTAAGTGCTTTGGAAGGACATCGTATTCTTTCATTTCTTCCTTTGTGATGACACTTGAAATACATTTTCCATCCAGGTGAAGTACACTTTTTACGAGTGCTAAGCCCATAATGCGGTTCTGGTTATAGGTCTTTGTAAAAAAGGTTTCATC
>CAKRCJ010000337.1 GCA_934307185.1 uncultured Roseburia sp. | reverse complement strand
ATGCATATCCGTCACAACCAGCAATAATAAGATAAAATAATTATACAAATTACCCGTCAAAGTAACCTGCGTATTATTTATCGGATCAAACTCTGTTGCCATGGAAAGTCCGATATCCATGTCAATGATATTTCCTGCAAATAAAATAATGGAATTACAAACGTTTGCAGCAAGTCCAATCAGCAACCCTGTAATCCCCTCTTTTAAAACAATGACTGCATATCCAAAAAGTCCTGTATATTCGATATAAGACTGATCCACAAACCCTAATACCATTAAAGAAATAAATGCAGACAATCCAATCTTCACCTGATTTGGCACATTGGACATTCCAAAAAAAGGTGCAATATATATAAAACAGGATACGCGAACAAGTATTAAAATAAATGTTTCAAAATTTTCTAAAGAAAATGAATATTGTACCATCTGTCAAACCTAACTAAGATATACGCTAAAATTGGACCATAAGGTCGTAATAAATTCTGACAGATTATTCAAAATCCAGGAACCAAAAATCATAATTCCGATAAAAACCGCAATAATTTTTGGTACAAATGTAAGTGTCTGCTCCTGAATAGACGTTACTGTCTGGAAAATACTGATAATCAAACCAACTACCAGTGATATTAACAACATAGGCGCACTGCAAATAATAATATAATAGATTGCCTGTTTTGCAATATCCAAAACCTGTCCTTCTGTTATCATATAAATCACCTCTGATTACATACTCTCAATAAAATGTTTTTACCAGACTACCTATTACTAAATTCCAGCCATCCGCAAGAATAAAAAGCAATATCTTAAACGGAAGTGAAATAGTTGTCGGTGGCAACATCATCATACCCATAGACATTAACACAGATGCTACAACCATATCAATTACTATAAACGGAATATAAATTAAAAATCCAATAATAAATGCTGTTCTTAATTCACTCAGCATAAATGCAGGGATTATAGTTGTCATCGGAATATCATCCACGTCATCGTATGTCTCATTCGAAATGTCAACAAATAATTTTAAGTCTTTCTCCTGCGTCTGCCCATACATAAATTCCCTGAGCGGTTCCTGTGCAATGGAAAACGCTTCTTCTGTTGTTATTTCTCCCTGGTCTAACGGCTTAATTGCCTCTTCATTAATCTGCTGAAATGTAGGCCACATAATAAAGAAAGTTAAAAATAACGCCAGCGCAACTAACACCTGGTTTGGTGGTGCTGTCTGTGTACCAATCGCTGTTCTTAAAAAATGCAAGACAATAATAATTCTTGTGTATGATGTAAGCATTATAAGAATCGAAGGTGCCAGTGCCAATACGGTTAATACAAGCAGCATCTTTACGGGTGTCGACAATGAGCCGCCATCATTATTATATGAAATTGTAAGTCCATTCGTACTATCTTCTGTAGCCTGCGTAACAGTCTGTGTTCCGTCATTTGTAAATTCTGTAATACTGTCAGGATCCATAGAAGCAGCATACACTGTGGAACCCCCGACAGAAACAGACAATGTCAGAATTAAAACCGTCAAGGCTGCCAAAAAAGATATTATGCAGTAAGTTTTTTTTGTCCTTGTCATATTACAACCTATTTTTTAGGAAAATGTTCCTTAACCTTATTCAAAATTTCCTGGAAATTTTCCTGCACAGCTTTTTTATCTGTTGAAAATCCAACTTCTCCTGACGAAAAAGCAGGTACTTCTGTCAACTGTTCTTCTGTAAGTTCAGCTAATAATGTCACCTCATCTTTTCCAACAGCAACTACAAGATAAATTTCCCCTGCCTTCACAAGTGCAATGAGCTTGTTGCTGCCCATGCGTATTGACTCTATTACCTGTAAGTTTTTGTTCTGATAATTAACCTTCTGATAGCTGCCTATCCACTTTGTCGTAAAATATGTAATAATTAAAACAAAAACAAAAATTATCAATACGCCAAGCAACTGAATGAAGCTGCCTATAGCAGAACTTAATAATACCATATTAACCTACTACTTTTTTTACAGCTTCAAGAACACGCTCTGCCTGGAATGGCTTTACGATAAAATCTTTTGCTCCAGACTGGATTGCTTCAATAACCATTGCCTGCTGTCCCATTGCAGAGCACATAATTACATTTGCCCCTGGGTCAATCGCTTTAATTTTCTTTAATGCTTCAATACCATCCATCTCTGGCATTGTGATATCCATTAACACCAAATCAGGTCTTGCTTCCGGATATTTTTCTACTGCCTTCATTCCATTTTCAGCTTCTGCTGCTATTTCATATCCGTTCTTTGTTAAAATGTCCTTAATCATCATTCTCATAAATGCTGCATCATCGCAAATCATTATTTTAGCCATATTACTCGTTTCTCCTCTTCTTTCATTTACTATTGTTATTATTATTTTATAATCTCAGTGATTCTGACACCAAAACTTTCTTCAATTACTACAACTTCGCCCTTGGCAACATATTTTCCATTTACCAAAACATCAATTGGTTCACCGGCAATTCTGTTTAATTCAATAATTGTACCTGGTGCAAAATCTAATATTTCCTGGATTGATTTTGCTGTTCTTCCTAATTCTACCGTAACCTCTAACGGTACATCCATAATCAATCCAATGTTTTCCTGACCATATACACCGGCTGCATTTGGATTAAACGCCTGAAACTGTGCCGGCTGCACATTAACCGGCTGCCCGTATGCCTGCATATTCGGTGCCATCATCATTGGTTGTCCCATCATTGGCTGACCTCCCATCGGCTGTCCCATCATTGGCTGACCTCCCATCGGCTGTGCTGTCTGTCCTCCTGCCATCTGCTGGCTTTGCTGTGGCTGACTTGCACTCTGGCGCTGCCTCTTTTCCGCCTCATTTGATGTAGAATT
>CAKRCJ010000336.1 GCA_934307185.1 uncultured Roseburia sp. | reverse complement strand
GAGTTACTGCACGCACCGGTTCTTCAAAGACAAGATGTAATTCATCCTCTCCGGTCCGTGTGACCTTGCACATGCTTCCGCTGTGGGAATATCTGATTTTCGCTTTTAATTCCATTTCCCCTTCAATATCCGGGATGGACATAAAGTTAATATGATTTGCCGTTAGTTCTGTCGTAAACACATCCTCATTCGTACCTAACACAACTTCATTGGTTTCCGGTCTGATTTCTGTTACAAAAACCGGATATCCTAACGCAATTCCAAGCCCTTTTCTCTGTCCAATCGTATAATGGGTAATTCCTTTATGTCTGCCTAACACTTCCCCGTCCGTTGACACAAAGTTACCTGGCGGCGGTACAAGGCTGCCGCACTCCCTGTCAATAAAGCCCGCATAATCATCATCCGGGATAAAGCAGATTTCCATACTGTCCTTCTTATGTGCAACCATAAGTCCAATTTTTTCTGCAATCGCACGGATTTCATCTTTATGATAATCTCCAACCGGCATTAACGGTCTCGATAACTGCTGCTGTGTCAGATTATAAAGAGCATACGTCTGGTCCTTTGCTGCGGTTACAGAATTCTTAATCGCATAACGTCCATTCGCAAGCTTCTCAATTCTTGCATAATGCCCCGTTGCGATATAATCTGCCCCGATTGCAAGACTTCTGTCTAACAGAGCCTCCCATTTCACATACCGATTGCAGGCAATACAAGGATTTGGCGTTCTTCCCTTTAAATATTCTGCCGTAAAATAGTCCATCACGTTCTGCTTAAATTCCTGTTTAAAATTCATCACATAATATGGAATTTCCAGCCGGTCAGCCACTCTTCTTGCATCATCCACTGCACTAAGCCCGCAGCAGCCACCGTTTTTCTCCTGTGTAAACTCATCCTCATCCTGCCATATCTGCATTGTCACACCAATGACATCATATCCCTGTTTTTTTAACAAATATGCTGCAACGGAGGAATCCACTCCTCCCGACAT
Organism: uncultured Roseburia sp.; assembly: GCA_934307185.1. Classification (GTDB taxonomy): domain Bacteria; phylum Bacillota; class Clostridia; order Lachnospirales; family Lachnospiraceae; genus Roseburia. Next base: position 1,889 of record CAKRCJ010000336.1, on the reverse strand, counting down.
TCCAACTACTACTTTCTTTGCCATTCTGCTCCTCTTTCCCAAAAAATTATGAGAAACTTATTTTCATAAGTTTCTCATAACATAACATGTCTCTATTCATTTTGCAAGACACAATCAGGTCGTTGTATTATAAATCTCACCTGTGGAATAATTATAAGTGTACATTCCTGTCTTTCCGTATGTATTCGCTTTCTCCGCCTCACTCTTTGCATAACTCTTCATATAACCCGCCTGTACCGATGCCTGATAACCATAGCCACCAGAGGACTGGAACAATGATTTTACCTTGTTCATATCCGCAGACTTAAAGGTCTTCTCATCAATGGAAAGCTTATTGTCTGTTCCGATTGTAATGCCGACATCCTTTAATAACTTGGAGTTTGCCTTTGTAAGATTGACAAGTGACTGCGTAGATCTTGAAATGCTTCCGGTCTTTGCATCCGCACCTTCCTCAATCAGGCTGTTATAACTCTTTACAAAATCATTGACCGCATTATAAATCTTGCCTGCATCATAGTCATAGGACACATTTCCATCGCTGTCTTTCACCTGGGATTTTGTAAATAATGAGTCAGTTCCTGTCTTTTTCAGCTTACTCTCTGCCGCTGTCAAATCGTCTGCCGCACTCTCAATTCTGCCTAGTAATGCAGTAGAATCCTTTGATGTCGCAGTCGAAGGCTTCGCTGCTGATACAGAATCCCCGGAAGAGCTGTCACTATAATATGCCTTCATCAGCTTTGTATAGCTTCCGTTCTGGATTGTGGCATAATCACTGTAGCTAATGCCCAATAAGTCAGATATCCCGGAAGAACTCTTTGTGCTTCCCGAATTTAAGCTGGAAAATAATACTCCAATTGAAGCTGAATCATATCCTGAAATTGTTGCCATACTTCTCACTCCTTTGATAAGCAACCATCCTTGTAAACAATTATTACTTTTATTCTTTACATCGTCATTTTATCTTCATTCCATTAGTTTTTCAAGTACTTTTCTGTAGTTTTGCACAAAAAAAATTATTTATTTAACATTTGTTCATACTTTATTCACAAATCACTGTTATAATAAACTCATAAACAAAAGGAAATAAGTTAAAATACTTGATAAATTTTTTCATAATAGCCCAGATGCCTTTGGTATCTGGGCACTCCTCATTTTAGGGGACATTTCCGCCCCCACTACAGGTTTTCTATCTGCCAGTCAATCGGCTCTACTCCATTTTTCTCCAGAAACTCATTCGCTTTACTGAAATGCCTGCATCCGAAAAATCCACGATATGCAGATAACGGACTTGGATGCGGTGCTGTCAAAATCAAATGCTTTGGATTGGTCAACATCGGTATTTTGCTCTGCGCCGGTCTTCCCCACAGCATATAAACAATCGGTCTGTCCTGCGCGTTGACCGCCTGAATAATGGCATCCGTAAACTGCTCCCAGCCATGTCCCTGATGGGAATTTGCCTGATGTGCCCGGACGGTGAGAACCGTGTTTAAAAGAAGTACTCCCTGGTCTGCCCATTTTTTCAGATATCCATTATTTGGAATATAACAGCCCAAATCATCCTGCAATTCCTTATAAATATTCTGTAAAGACGGCGGAATTTCTTTCTGCTCCGGTAATACGGAAAAAGACAGTCCATGTGCCTGATTTACATTGTGGTATGGATCCTGTCCAAGTAAAAGAACTTTCACCTGGCTAAGCGGTGTAAAATGCAGTGCATTAAAAATATCATCTGCCGGCGGGTAAATCACCGCTGTGCTGTATTCATCCTTTACAAACTGATATAAATCCCTGTAATATGGCTTTTTAAATTCGCCCTGTATTTCATTAAGCCAGTCATTTGTGATCATTGACATCTCGTTATTCCTCTTTATCTTCTTACAGAAATACCC
>CAKRCJ010000335.1 GCA_934307185.1 uncultured Roseburia sp. | reverse complement strand
ATTCGCAGTAGAGCCACCTCTTTTCGTAGAATTACAGATTACAGATACAGAGCCAGGATTCAAAGGCGATACAGCTACAGGTGCTACAAAGCCAGCTGTTGTTGAGACTGGAGCAACTGTTTATGTACCATTATTCGTTGAGCAGGACGATGTAATTAAGATTGACACACGTACAGGTGAATACTTATCCCGTGTTTAATGCGGACATGCATTTTTAAATGACGATGAATAACACAAAACCCCGGAAGTCTTTATTTCCGGGGTTTTTCTTTTTGTGCAATTTTACCTGAAAATGTGAAAAATTATCCTATTGGTAACATACTGGTAACGTACTGGTAACAAATTAGTAAGTTAATTTATTTATTTATTTCGGAAGCCATTTCTTCAATTGAAATGTGTGTATATACTTTTCTCATGATGTTATCTGCTTCATGCCCGATAATTTTTTGCAAAACAACCTCTTTTAAATTTAGTTCTGTTGCCCGGCTGACAAATGTATGTCGGGTGTCATGTAAACGATGAACAGTTCCGGTCAAATCATTTATTTTTGGGAGTTCCCTAGCAACAAAGTTATTATATGTAATTACTGTACCGTTATCGTTTACAGCAATTTTACTTTTACCGTGTGTGACAGCAGCATCATAGAAACTTTTAATTATAGGAAATATTTTTTCGTGAATAGGTATAGTACGTATGGACGTTTTATTCTTAGCAAGTTCTTTTGGTACATAAATAGTCTTTTTTGATAAATCTATATTTTCTAAATCGTTCTTTAAAAATTCATTTACACGCATTCCAGAGTATAGAAGAACCAACAGAACACGAACTTGCCACTTTGCCTGGTTCTTCCAAAGAATTTCTATTTCTTTGTGAGAGTATATAATTCGTTCAAAAGTAGGCTCTGAATTTTCAATTTTAACTTGTAATGATAAATCTTTTACTACTAAATTTTTGCGCAGTGCTAATTGAAAAACAGCGGACATTATTGTTTTGATATTTTTCTTTGTAGATGATGATTTTGTACATTCAGCAATTACGTGGTCTAACATATCAATTGTAATATCTCTGATACGTATATTTATAATTGGCTCACAATATTTATAAGCACTGTCTTTACTTGTTACAGAGGAAGAAGATAGTTTTGGATAGTTTGATTTTTTCCATTCTTCCCATAAATCAGCAAAGGTAGAATTGTTATCGGTAAGGGAATAAGGTGAATCATTGTAATCCGATAATGCCTGCAAGGCTGATTTTCGGTCTTTGTAATACCCTAGAACCATTCGCTCTTGAACAAAGTCTTGCTTGTTTTCATCCCATTTTAAATCGCCACTAATGCGTACCATAAATGGGTTTCTTCTTTTTCCGGAGAGTTTTGTAATACTTCCATAGCCATTTGGTAATCTCATATGTATCATCCTTTCTAATTTTGGGTATAAAAATAACAGCCAGCAGAGAACTGGTGTTCCGCTTGCGTTTGGCTGCTCCGAATGATACAATATGCTTGTTGAGGGCATATGCTTTTCGGAGCTATGTGTTTCGCCTTTGGTATTCCAGTACCAGGGGCGATTTTTTATTGTTATGTTAATCTACACCTGTTATAATAATGTTAAGAGTTTAAAATAGCGTTAATTACTGAGTCCTTATTCCAACCGACCATTATATTTGCATTACTGGAAACTTTTGTAGGAACTCGTTCCTGTCCCCAGGGTTTAACTCCAATAATATATTTGTTATAATCGACAGCAGTGTCTATTTCAAAGTCAATCCAGTCACTATAAGCAGCATACATGCCTGCAAGTATAATGACTTTAGAAGCTGGGCTAATTTGCTCCTTTAATTCTGATTTTAATTTATTTTTTCCAACGGTTGTATTAGGGTCGATCAATGGATCATGTGAGGGAACAGAGTAGTTTTTCCAGGTAAGTTTTCCTTCGTCTTGGGCTTCATTTAACCACTGAACGATTTTGTTGTAATGCTCAGAATATTTCCAAGCGTGGCTGATAAAAATATTGTATGTACTCATTTATCATCATTCCTTTCATTTTTTAGGAGGTCATTATGAAATCTAAAACATTTAAATTTCAAAAGAAACCTATTGTTGTTGAAGCATATCAAACAGATGTAGAAATAACCATTGATACATTGGAGGGTAGAATGATTGCCTCTCCTGGAGATTGGATTATTACCGGTGTTCACGGGGAAAAATATCCTTGCAAGCCGGATATCTTTGAGAAAACATATGAGCTAGTCAATTAGTGTTTTCTACTTTCTTTTCATTAGTATTTACAGTTTTCCATTTATTGTTTTCGGAAGATATGATGTTTTCTATGTTGCGGACAAATATATTCTCAATGTTTTCAGGTTCTATATTATATGGTGAAGACTTTGTTACAAATAAATGTTTCTGATACCTAAGTAATTCACATGTGGTTCGATATTCAATCCAGTTTTCATGCCATTTGTATAATTTTGTCAAGGATTCTATAATGGCAATTGCGGCGCCCAATGCGCCAACTATGAGTGCTATAAGAATACAATCTTTTGAGTAGGCAGAAAGTAAAGGGATTAATGCTGCTAAAACAATTTCTATGGTTTGTGTCAATTTGTATTTTCTTTGACATGATGCAGATTTTTGGTCATACCAATTGATTTGATTATCTACTCTGGATTTTATATATTCGTCTATTTCCATTTTGGCTCCTTTCACCGTCCTGCTTTGGTAGAGTGGGGCGGTTTTTATTTACTGTAGTAATTCAGAAATATTAATACTTAAATCTCCATAAATGCCAACTGTTATGTTTTGTTGAAATGGGACAATCATAGGTGCGGCATCTTCTTCATAACGGTAAATAGTCGTGCGCTGTTTTTCAGGGTCGACAAT
>CAKRCJ010000334.1 GCA_934307185.1 uncultured Roseburia sp. | reverse complement strand
CTTAATGCCCCATGGACGGGGCATTTAAGACGTACACGTTACCCCGAGAAAAACTCATTCAGGCAGACTTAGATTTTCTTATTTTCGAACAACGGAACAAAACAGGCCCTGCTTTGTGCAATTTGTCAATCAATAAATTTAAATGCACTATTTGACCCCAACATCATCCTAATATATTTCAATTAATCCTCTACGCCTTTTGCTTTGAGGTACTCAATAATATCATTAACACAAACAATCCCCTCAAGGTCTTCCGATGGGATTTCAATTCCAAATTGTTCTTCTAATGCCATCACAAGTTCAAATAAATCTAAGGAATCCGCACCAAGGTCATCTTTGAATTTTGTTTCCGGTTTAATTTCTGCCTCATTTACATTTAACTGTTCTGCAATAATAGGTTTCATTTTTTCTAACATAAGTATTATCCCTTTCCTTTCGTCTGTCTTTTTATTTGTTTGACTTTCCAATTGTTTGATTATCAAATCATTTGACAGTCAAAGTATATGTTTTCCTTTTTCATTTGTCAATATCTTTTTTTGTGTACAGAACATGAAATTTATGTTATATTTGTTTTGTCAGATTAAGGTTTTTTATAGAAAGTGGGGTTGATTTTATGGATATTGCAGGTTTAAGTTCCGCACTCAGCACTGTTTCCTCTTATGACATCGGCTCTTCTACAGATCCTGTCACATTACAGGAGGATGTTGGAATTGCAATGCTTGGAAAATCTTTAGATATGACACAGACGTTAGGTGCCAGCATGGTTCAGATGATGGAACATTCTGTCACACCAAATTTGGGAAATAATATTGACCTTTATATCTAAACAAAAATACAGCCTGATGGATTTGTTCCATTGGGCTGTATTTTTGTTTGGATTTGTAGTTGACTTTCCCACTTTATCTTGTTATATTGTTATTCGGTGACAGCAGATACATGTATTTGCTAATACCAATAATATCATTAACTCAAAATGCTAGGGGCGCAATGCATGGACTTTTTTGTTCATCTATACGCTGAGAGATGATTTTTCATCAACCCTTATTACTTGAACCGGATAATACCGGCGTAAGGAAGCTTTATGTAGTAATATTTTTACATAAGATTACAAAAATCTATCCTCCCGGCAGAATGAGACACACAAGGAGGCTAAATCCTCTCCTCACCATGGGGTTCGGATTTTTCCTTCGGAAAAACAAGGAGGCTAAATCCTCTCCTCACCATGGGGTTCGGATTTTTCCTTCGGAAAAACAAGGAGGATTTATGAAAGACTTTTTTACCACCACAGTTGGAGCCTGGGATGATGGCTCTGTCCGGCTTACTACACCTGGAATTGCAGTTGTAGTCGTCATTATCGCACTTCTCGTTGTAATCGCAGCAATTGTCCGCCACAAGGATTCCGAGAAAAAAACTATTCTTACAACAAAACAGCTTGTATATTCTGCTGTTGCAATCGCACTTGCAGTCGTATGTTCCATGATTAAGTTTGCCAACCTTCCAATGGGCGGTTCCATTACTTTATTCAGTATGCTTTTTATTACATTAATCGGCTACTGGTATGGACCTTATGTTGGCCTTATGACAGCCGTTGCCTACGGACTTGTACAGTTTGTTATGGAGCCTATTTTTTACACAATTCCACAGATGATTTTAGATTATCCTTTAGCATTCGGCGCATTAGGACTTGCCGGATTTTTTGCAAGTAAAAAGCATGGACTTACCATCGGATATATCGTTGCTGTATTCGGACGTTACGTATTTGCTGTTATTTCCGGTGTTGTTTTCTTCGGTTCTTATGCACCAGAAGGAACACCAGCCATTGTTTATTCTATAACTTACAATGCAACTTACATTGTACCGGAAGCAATCGCAACTTTAATTGTTATTAATCTTCCACCAGTAGCAAAAGCACTTGCGCAGGTTAAGAAAAATGCATTAACCGCTTAAAAATAAAGAGACTGTTGCATTAAACATAATGCATACAATAGATAGCAGTAAATCCTAGATATTATACTGCATATTGCGTGTAACACGTTTTTGCAACAGTCCCTTATTTTTTTACATCTGATGCCGTACCACAGCATATTCATCATCATTCTGATAATACGGACAGTCTTTATAATGCCCCTGCATTAACCGCGCCGCATCATCCTCATCCATATCTACTTCACAATAATAACACTCATCGTCATCATCGTAAACATTATACACACAGTTATCGCAACTTGCCATTTGTCTGCTCCTTTTCACATGTTTCTTTTATTTTAACACTGCTTCTCCAATCCTTCAACCTGGCAAATCCTGTATCTGATATCTGGCATATCACTTTTTTCTGCTGTTTTTTTATGCTAATACAAATCCGGCAAAACGAAGTTCAGCATCATCTGCTTTTCTTTTGCAGATATTCACTGCCTGCCCCATTACTTCCTGATATTTATCCTCCGGTGCCTCAACCTTTAAAAGAGTGTTGTCCTCAATCACTTCCACATCTTTCACAACGGTAAGCGCCTTCATTTCGCGTTCAATTTCACCTGCCTGATCTGCTGTAATTGCTTTTGAAAAACGATAATATCTTCCCATAATGTGCGTCCTTTCTGCTTTTCGCTGTTCGGTTAGTTGTATCTAATTCTATTTTTATTATAGCGCACCTGCCTAAAATTTAAACATTGTCATTGAGAAAATTTATCATTTTCATATTTCTCTTGTTTTCTAATTGGAAAAATATATTTTTGCATTGACAAATTTCTTTCTGCAACCTAGCATACTGTACATAAGTAATTTAATTGTAGATAATTGCGAAACTCATAGTATAAGTAAATTTAATTGTGAAAAATGAATAAAATCATAAGAAGACGCTTCTGACGCCGCCGGTTCTTAGCGACCGTATTCTGGTCGC
>CAKRCJ010000333.1 GCA_934307185.1 uncultured Roseburia sp. | reverse complement strand
GGAAAGAACTGCATCTGGTGTTCCTTCTGCACTGTCTGCCATGTATTTAATGAAAATCTTGGATGCTTCAATTTTATTTGCATCGCCGTTGTCAAATACACCAAATCCCCAGATACCACCACAAAGCTTTGTATCTGTTGCATTCTCAGATGGGAATGCCATGAAAAGGATTTCGTCGCCATCATTTGTAAGACCTGCATCGTTGTTATCAGCGTTCAACTGCTGAGCAATGTTCCAGCAGAATGCTACGTTTAAAACGCCCTGACGGAATAAGTTAATCTCGTCACCACCAGCGATAGAAGCATCAAATCCGATTGCTTTAGAGTCAACAAGTGCCTGAATTGCTTTTACGTTCTCTTCAGAGTCTGCTGTATATTTTGTGTGGTCTGCATCTGTAAATGTTCCACCATAAAGGTTGTTGATAAGGGCTCTTGTTCCCTGATCACCACCCTGACCACTACAGTAAACAGCACCTACTGTCTGTCCTGTGTAATCATAAACAGCGTCCATTGCTTTAAAGAAATCATCTGTTGTCCATGTATGGTTCTCTGCATCAACATACTGCATAGCGTCTGCTGCCTCAAATACTGTTTTGTTGATTGCCATACAATGTGCTGTCATACAAAGTGGATATTCATAAGTAGCTCCCTCTTTGTTCACACAAGCGGATAAAACAGACTCATAAATTTCTGATTTATCTGTGTCATCCAAAATGTCGGATAAGTCAACCATCAGTCCTTTTGCTCCCCAGTTTGCAACCAGACGTTCCGGTCCTTCCATAATAAGGTCAGGTGCCTGTCCACCTTCAATTGCTGTATTTACCTGGTCGTCACCATTAGTATAATCCAGATATTCTACAGTTACGTTAATTCCAGGATACTCTTTGTTAAAGTCCTGAATCAAGGTGTCAACTGTCTCTGCATTACCCCAGTCACCAATTGGATATGTCCATAATGTAATGTCTGCTGAAACATCAGAACCACCTGCCCCATCGGTCTCTGCTGCTTCTGTAGCTGCTGCGGTCTCGGTCTTTTCTTCCTTGTCCGCTGTTGTAGTAGAAGAATTAGAACTGTTTCCAGTTTGTTCTACTGTTGTGCCACAGCCTGCTAATAAGCTTGCTGCCATTGTCCCCACCAATAATGTAGCCAAAACTTTCTTCTTCATAAATACCTCTCTCCTTTTCTTAAGATTTTCTCTTTCGAAGTAATTACATTTTAGAAAATTATTTTCATTTTGTCTATATGATTTTTATACTAATTTCATTCTCTATTTATGTGTAATTTGCATAAAATTATTTTTATTTTTATTTTCCAATAGTGCTAATTGTATATATTCAATACGTAACTTTGTCTATTTCTGTGTTTTCTTCTCTATTTTTGTTATGAAAATATTTTTCATTTTATTTGTTTTTCTTGCAGAGCATTTCATTTTGACATATACTTTTATATATAAATTAGCTGCGCCATGCTCCGGCAGTTTAAGGAGCACGGCCAGTAAGGCAGTTATTCACTTATTTCATTTATACAGGGGATTAAACTATGATTAGTAAAAATTTTTGGGATTTGCTTTCTGAAAAGCAGGAGTCACTTACCAAATCAGGAACGATTATTGCAGATTACCTGACAAAGCATGCCGAAGAGGCCCAGTTTTTATCCATTTCATCTCTCGCAAGGGAATGTAACATGGCAGAAGCCACAATTTACCGTTTTTGTAAGCAGCTTGGCTTTGAAGGCTATAACGAAATGAAAATTGCACTTGCACAGGCAAATGTTACACCAACACCTTTTTCTTCCTATGCGTTAGACCCTTCCATGACAACTTCTTCCATATGTGATAACGTATATGCCTCTTTCCAGGCCGCTATCAATAATACAATGAGCGTTCTTGATTCTCGCGCCATTGACGAAGCCGCAGTTCTTTTGCAGCGGGCAACCAGTGTGTATTGTCTCGGCCAGGGTGGAAGCATGGTACTGGCAAATGATATCTGGGTCCGCTTTGCCACAATTTCCAATAAATTCCGGAACTGTGGCGACAGCCATACCCAGTTGATTGCAGCAAGCCTTATGGGACCGGGCGATGTCATTTTATTTGTCTCCTATTCCGGCTCCACCCACGATATGATGGATACATTATCTGTTGCCAAAAAATCCGGTGCAAAGATTATTCTTATCACACATTATGCCGATGCACCGGGAACCGCACTCGCCGATGTCGTCCTCGTATGCGGTGCTTTGGAAACGCCATTGGACGGCGGCAGCATACCGGTAAAAGTCGGAGAACTTTTTGTTGCAGAGTCGCTGATTATGCGTTATCTGCTTGATAACCGGGAGCTGGCAAAAATTGCACGGGATAAAACGAGTGTTGCGATGGCGGCGAAGTTGTTGTAAAACCGGAGTTTAGGTAATGTAGTGTCGCAGATTTTGCGGCTATCGTCTTAGGGTAACGAACGGCAGCAGAAAAGAAATTTTACAATTTATTTTTACACTACAAGAAAAGAAAACAGACCGGAGCAATTATTGCATTTCTATGCGCAAAGCATTCCGATAAGCCTCTAAACAGAGTTTTCATGTTCAGCAATGGCTTCCATGAAAACTCAGAGTCTTATCTCCATAGCGCATAAAGAAATCAATATTTGCTCCGGTCTGTTTTTTTTCCGTAGTTTATTGATAAATTGTAAAATTCCTTTCCTACCGCCGCAATTTATGTTGTGAACGATAGCCGCAAAATCTGCAAATCTACGTTATCTAAATCCGGTTTGAGGTCTTTGTGCCACAATCGGAGCATTGGCAAATTCCGTTACCTTTCCCGCGTTGTGTAGTCCTTTTGCAGCTTAAAAAGCCGGCACAGCCCGTTAACCGAAGTTTAATGAAAACCAGCTGCCACATCATGAACTATTGAGATG
>CAKRCJ010000332.1 GCA_934307185.1 uncultured Roseburia sp. | reverse complement strand
GTACAAACATGGAAACACCAATCCGGACGGTATCAAATTTACGTTCCATCACCACATCTTCCATATTTGCTTCATATGCTCCCCTTGTATAGCGGAACAGACTGAAAAAACCTAAAACTGCGCTGATCACATTGACAACCACCAGAATAAAATAACTGGACAATGACGGGTCAATCTGCAGATATCCAATCCCTTTATTCCAGACATTATTATAACTGTAAAAGCAATATACCTGTCCCGGATCCTGACGATAATACAATATATAAATACCAGTTATCGCAATCAAAAATACCATAATCTGTATGAATTGCCTTTTGCAAAACTTCATTGTAATGGAAAAATACTCAATCAGTAAAAGCAGAATTGAACCAAGCAAATAAATATTTATCCATATAAGATTAATATTGGCAAATATCTGCTGAAATTTCTCCCACCTGCCAAAAAACAAATAACGATACACAAACGGGCAATAGCTAATCAGCGCTGTCACAGGAATAGCAACGATAAACTTCTCCCAGAACCTGTTTTTTCTTATCACAGGTATCATGGAATACTGCAGCGCAATTTCCAACAAAAAAAGTGGAAACAGAATTCTGCCAATTGCAATCATATATCCTAACTGGTTCAATGTTATCAGAAAATATTGCATCTGATTCTGGACGGTTTTTGAAAAATACAGAAACCGTACCACTTCCTGTGAGATTCCACCTTTCTTTGCGATAAAAAGCATTACTCCGCTAATCTCTATCATCAGGCTAATGCACAAGCCCAATAATAAAATGGATTCTCTGTTTTTTTTTAGAAAAATCATAAGAACCGATGCGATAACAAGTACAAGCGTTAAAATAATCAGCATATTTGCATCTCCTGTTTCCAATTTTTATCATTTGCTTTATAAATCACTCTGTCTATTGTATCACTTTATCCACTTTTCATCTACTTTTCTATCTGCATTCCTCCAACGAATACATCTGAAATATTATTCTGTGCATCTAAAATTACAATATCTGCATCCTTTCCATCTTCAATGGAACCCTTTTTATCAAATATTTTTATCAGTTTTGCAGGATTTTCGGTAAGAAGCGGTAAAATTTCTTCCAGTCTCTTTCCTGTAAATGCAAGAAGATTTTTAAGTGCTACATTCTGCGTCAATGTGCTTCCGGCACGCACTCCATTTTCTGCCAATTTTGCATCACCATCTTCCACGATAACATCATTTACACCCAGTTTATATTTTCCATCCGGAAGGCCTGCTGCCATAATAGAGTCAGTAATTGCGACTACTCTGTCCAAACCCTTGACCTTAAGCAATAACCGGACTGTACCCGGATGCAGATGTCTTCCGTCACAAATAGCTTCACAATAGATATCCGACTCCAGTGCAGCTCCCATAATTGCCGGAAAATGCTGGTGTAACAGTTTCATTGCATTAAAAGTATGCGTACAGCACTCGGCACCATGACGGATTGCATTCCAGCTTGTATCATAATCTGCTCCGGAATGTCCGATTGCAACTGTAATACCAAGCTTTTTCATTGCCGGAATATCTTCTACTATTCCCTCTACCTCCGGTGAAACAGTAATATAACGGATATTGCCCTCCGCTCTCTGCTGATATTCCCTTAACAATGGCATATTCGCTTTTTGCAGCAAATGCTCCGGCATTGCCCCTTTATATTCTGAAGAAAGGAACGGTCCCTCCAGATGGATACCCAACAGTTCTGCCCCTTTGTGCTCCATTTTCTGATGCTTTTTAAATTCATCAATGCACCATAGTGTCTGCTCCTTTGTATCGGTAAGAATGGAGCATAACCAGGATGTAGTTCCATTACCCGCTGCAAACCGGCAGATTTTTTCGTAATCCTCTGCTGTTGCCGCATTGACATCTACCCCTACTGCTCCATGCGTATGTACATCAATAAAGCCCGGTACAACTTTTTTTCCCGTAGCATTGTACACCTGTGCATTCTCTTCTATTGGTGCATCCGGTGGTAAAATAGTAATCTTTTCATCTTCAATTTTAACTGTTTTCTTTAAAAATCTGTGTTCAATATAAACTTCTCCACCTACAATGTATCTGCTCATATTTTTTCTCCTTTTTGTATACAACAAACTGCCTCACGGCGTTTATCCCATGCGGCAGTTTCTTTATTTATGACAAGGGGCTGTCGTATTAAGCATAATGCATACAATATATAGCAGTAAACTATAGATTTTATATCTGCATATTGTATGAAGCTCACTTTTTGCGACGGTCCCTTGTTTTTATTCCGGAAGATTAGCAACAAACTCTGTAAACTTAATATTAATATCCGGATGATCCTGTAAAAGACTTACCGGGAAATGCGCTGTTTTTTCACCATAAGCGGCATGTCTTACAACACTTCTGTGCCAGTCACGGAAACAGCCAAGTCTGATTTTTCTTGCATGAAAAATCTCGTTAATGCCAATTGTAATACAGTAATGCGGCATATCATCCAACGCACCATTTAAGTCTCCAATCGAATTTACCGCCCGCGTCTCTTTTGAGATTTCTAAAACCCTCGTATGCTGGCTTAAAAATTCTTCCGGGTTCATTGTGTCAGATGCTTCATTAAATGCAACATGACCATTAATTCCAATTCCTCCAAAACAAATATCTACACCGCCAAGTTTTTCAATTGTTTCCTGTATATAGGTCAAATTCTTTGGATCCGGGAAAATACGCTGTTTTTCCGGCATTACAAGCTCCGGTTTTATCTTTGTATACACAGTTCTGTCCATAAACCCACGGAAGCTTAATTTGTCATCCTTTGAAATCCACTCTTTATCATCTGTCAGATATTCATCCATATTGATAAACCAAACATTTTTCAAACTGATGTTCTGTTCATTTACCATATCCACAAAATACGGATACTGACCAACCG
>CAKRCJ010000331.1 GCA_934307185.1 uncultured Roseburia sp. | reverse complement strand
GCTACGTCCAAAAAAAAGTTTTCGCCAAAACTTCTGTTCAAATGTCTGTTCGTGGTGCTTGAAGGGAATTTAAGCTTCTTAGGAAGGTCACGTAGGTTTCTTTGAAAAATACATGACAATAATAAAATTTTAACACTATACATGGCTATCTGAATTTACTAAAATAGACGTATAAATATCATATAATCAGGAGGGTAATTTATAATGTATATTGCAGATGAAAAAAGATATGATATGATGGAATACAAACGCTGCGGCCGCAGCGGCTTAAAATTACCGATTGTCTCATTAGGTCTATGGCATAACTTTGGTGATACCGGGGTTTACGAGAATATGAAGCAAATGTGTTTCACCGCATTTGACCACGGCATTACACATTTTGACCTTGCCAACAACTATGGACCGGCATACGGAAGTGCAGAGCGTAACTTCGGAAAAATTTTAAAAGAGGAGCTTCATCCTTACCGTGATGAACTGTTAATCAGTACAAAAGCCGGCTATGATATGTGGCCGGGACCTTATGGCAACTGGGGAAGCCGTAAATATTTAATCTCAAGTCTCGACCAGAGCTTAAAACGTCTCGGACTTGATTATGTCGACATTTTTTATCACCACAGAATGGATCCTGAAACTCCATTGGAAGAAACAATGGGAGCTTTAAATTCTATTGTAAAAAGTGGAAAAGCACTTTACGTCGGGCTTTCAAATTACGATGGTCCTACATTAAAAAAAGCTGTTTCTATCTTAAACGATTTAAAGTGTCCTTTTATCATTAACCAGAACCGTTATTCTATTTTTGACCGCACAATTGAACAAGACGGTCTGAAAGAGACTGCCTATGAGCTTGAAAAAGGAATTATTGCATTCTCACCATTAGCTCAGGGGCTTCTCACCAACCGCTACTTAAACGGTGTTCCTTCTGACAGCCGGATTGCTACTGATGGACGCTTTTTGAAAGAAACTGCTTTAACACCTGAAAAATTATCTCAGATTAAAGCATTAAATTCTTTAGCCGGCGAACGCGGACAGACTCTTGCCGAAATGGCATTAAGTTGGATTTTAAAAGATGATAAAGTAACAAGCGTCTTAATTGGTGCTTCAAAACCGGAACAGATTTTAGATAATATCAAGATTATCGGACACACCGGTTTTACCGAAGAAGAATTAAGAAAAATTGATACGATTGTCAATGCATAATACTGATACAAAAAAAGGAAGAACTCATGTATCTCATGAATCCTTCCTTTTTTCTTATCGTTCTTTAAACACAACCTCATTCTTATAAAGTAAGCCAAGCTTGCTCTTGGCAACATCCTCTACATACTGTTGGGATTTTGTATATGTCTCATAGTCCTTCAGTTCTTCCTGTCTGTCCTGTTCATCACTGAGCTGCTGCTCTAACTCTGCCTGCTTTGCTATGTACTCCTGATCTTTCTGGTACACAGTTACAATCTGAACAGACATTACCAACGCAAAACTAAATACAATGCAGGTAATACAAAGTCTTCCGACCCGATTTCCATTCTTTCTTTTTCTTTTACCAGCTCCCGCCATTATTACCCCTCTGTTCTATTTTGGCATTAAAGTTTACATAAGCCCATTTTAATCGTTTTCCATATTTTTTTCAACTGTTTCCGGGAAAAAAGGAATATTTTCTTTCCGGCTGCCCGAAATGGTGTCATCAGAAAATGAATTATTTTTCCGGCGACGCCTAATACTTTTTTTAACACCAGAACATTAATTCCAATAACAAATCTGCTGAACAAAAAAAAGTACAATAGCATTCCAATTACTACACCGCCTAATGCAAAGCCCCGCACCATTCCGTCATTTTCATAATACAGCATCAGAAAAACAATTACGGTGCATAACAGCCAGTAAAAGAAATCCTCCACTCCGATCCACACTGCTTTATGCGGAACAATCCGCCTGAATATCCGAAATATATCATAAAGTAAAAAAAGTCCCATGCCCACAAGAATTGATACCAGAAGGAAGGATGCTTCCATCTGTATCTGTGGGCTGACCATCGTCATTTAAACAGCCTTTCTAAAAAAGACTCTGCCTGTTTTCCGGCATTTTTCACCTCTGAATAAGTAAGCGAATCAATCCGTCCTTCGATATCCACTTCTCCTTTTTCTAATGACAGCCGGTTTACATGAAGGTCATGTCCTTTTATAAGCAGCATTCCAAGCTCTGTCTCTAACAATATCTCAGCAACATCAAATGACAAAACATCCACAACACCGCTGAACGCCCCGCTTTTCCGGTTCGATAAAAGCACTTTGTGGGATTTTGCCACATTATTTTTCTCGTCCATAAATGTCCTCCTCCACTACAGTATTTTAAGCCTTCGCTTATACTTTAGTATATTAGGAGGTGTCCCACTTTATGATATGTATTCAAACAAATCCTTTGCTTCTTCTTTTTTGGTTGTATCCTGAAGGTCTAATACCCTTACCTTTACACTTTTAGTTCCGAATGCAATTTCAATAATGTCCCCTACTTTTACATTCACAGACGCTTTTGCAGGTTTGCCGTTTACCATGACGCGGCCTGCATCACAGGCTTCATTTGCAACGGTTCTTCTTTTGATTAATCTTGATACCTTTAAAAATTTATCGAGTCTCATTTTAATTCCTCTCTTCTTTCAATTTAAGAACAAAGAATGTGCCTTGGCACATTCTCGCGCCTGCGGCGGTCGCTTGCGACATCTACCTTATACGCCGCAGTGCGCATCCTCGCGGAGCGTTTTTTACTTTACAGGAAAGCAATTTCCTGTAAAGCAAAAAACGAGCCCGGAAAATCCGGGCCCGATAAACATTCAATATAAGAAACAGATTATGCGTTAACCATATCTTTTAATGCTTTTCCTGCTTTGAATTTAGGAGCTTTAGAAGCTGGGATAACCATCTCTTTACCGCTCTGTGGGTTACGTCCTGT
>CAKRCJ010000330.1 GCA_934307185.1 uncultured Roseburia sp. | reverse complement strand
GACTTCATCGAGGAGAAGTTCAAGAAGGTTGTGTTCGGTCCGTGCGGTAACGTGAAGTTCATCATGGCTGAGCTCGGAAACGACGGCGGAATATACGGCGCGGCGGCACTGGTGCTTGGGTAGACCATTGGGGACGGTGTTTTGGCTTCTTTTACTGTCCCTTATGGCACACTTATTCTTTAATTTGCGGATATATGGTAAATATCTGTCCTAAAGGTCGTGAAATTAACTTCTTAGGCAGAGAAATTTATTGATGTTATAAGATATATCAGTCCATGTATAGCAGTATAGTGTGTTTTAGGTAGAGAAAAACAAGATAAGACGGCAAAAAATCAGTCTAAAATGAGCAGTTAATATGATATGGGCAGAGAAAATTCACAAAAAATAGAATTTAAGTGAGATTTCTCTGCCCATAAATGTTATATAGTATGTGGATGGGCAGAGGTGAAACGGAAACTATAGAAAGCTGATGTAGATATATGTTTTGAATTGATGAGGAAAAATACCATCTTTTACAAATATTATCCTCCAATTGTCACTGAAGAAAGCATTTTAGAGGATATAAAGGCATTACCACCTCAAAAAAGTTATGAGGATAAGTATTATGTTGGTTTCTTTAAAGATAAAACCCTTGTAGCAGTTATGGATTTAATTTTGGATTATCCTGCTGAGAAAATTGCATTTATTGGATTTTTTATGACAGATGCAGAGCATCAAAAACAAGGAGTTGGTTCAAAAATCATAAGGGAGGTGTGCAGTTAATTAAAATCATTGGAGTATAAAAAGGTGCGTCTTGGAGTTGACAAAGGCAATCCTCAAAGTTATGCTTTCTGGGTAAAAAATCAATTTAGTGTGATTAATGAAGATGTGTATATTCTTATGGAATTAGTATTGTAGTTTCAAATTGACCGGAGAAGGTGATAGATATGGTGTATGAGTTAAAGAATTTGTCAAAGGTGAGCCATCTTTTTGAGGGGTGGCATGAAACAATGATTTATTCATGTCTCCAAGGTGTAATGGGGCATATTTATGTCACGGATACGGAGAATCCGAAGTCGGCGGCGGCATCTGCCGGCTGCTTTATTTTCTATGCAGGGAAGCCGGATAGGAAGCTTTTAGAAGATAAGCCGGAAGGATTTGTTATCATGGTTCCGCAGAACGAAGCTTGGACCATGCTGATTGAGGAATGTTTTCCTGATGCCAGACGTGTCACAAGATATGCGATAAAAAAAGACACAGAATTCAATAGAGAAGCATTGCAAAGGAATATAAAAGAGCTTCCATCAGGCTACGAATTGGCGAAGATTGATGCCAGGCTGTATGACAAGTGTTTAGAAAATTCGATTTCAGTGGACTTTGTCTCCGCATTTGGAAGCAAAGATAATTTTTTAAAGCTTGGAAGGGGAATGGTGATACTAAAAGACGGAGAAATCGTTGCAGGTGCATCTTCCTACACCAGATATAATGAAGGAATAGAGATAGAGGTGGACACCTTAGAAAGCGAGCGGAGGAAACATTTGGCAACGATTGCTTGTTCGGCTCTTATACGGCAGTGTCTTGAAGAAAATCTATATCCAAGCTGGGATGCCCAGAATATGAACTCAGTTCGCTTGGCACAAAAGCTTGGCTATGAATTTGACCATGAATATGCGGCTTATGAAGTTTGACAGTGAAACATGACCATTCTCCCCAATAGGTATGGCTGTATTTGCAAATCGGTAATGTTAAATTTTCCTACTTCCTGATATTCCCGATTTTTTCGATGGCATGAACCAATGCTGTACGATTTTTATATTCCGTTGAAACGGGTACACTCCCTACTTTTTTCTTACCATTATACAACGCAAGATTCATAAGATTATCGTTCTGGTAAATTTTTTTTACGGAAATACGACGCATGTCATATTTTTTTGAAAACCCACATCTTGTTCTTGTCAATATTCGTGTGCTTTTGTCATAGGTGGTATAAGAAAGCTGGCATGCCAGACAAAATAAAAAGACGGGAAGCATATACAATGGCACTTCCCCTTCACAAAGCGGCCAGACAGAGAACAGCACAAAAAACTCCAGCATGGAACCATCATAAAAGGATGGAATGTCACCTTGATGACTGGAGCATCCTCTCCCTTATCTTTACAACGAATATTTTCGTTATTTATAATATAATGGTAAAAATACGTTTCCGTAAGTACCTGTATTTTTTGAAAAAAGCGCTCCGGCAGTACATATTCCAAAGAACATCATGTCCACCACACCAAGAATCCCTATTATTTTGGGTGCTTTCAGTATTCCGGAATTCTCATTTTGAAGTTTTTCGTAATCTTTCGTTATTTTTTGTGTTACATCTTTAGCAGCATGAGCTGCGAATATTGATTCTTTCATTATATTTCCTCCGTAAGTTTGGTCTTCATTACTATTATAACACTTTATGAAACCATTTGGGACGTTGGTGGATGCTTACCATGATTATTGGCATCATATTAAATATGCGGTGATAGGAATGTTCAGCCAGGCGGTGATTGCTTTGCCGGTAGGACTTTTGGTGATGTGGTTGTCCGCGAGATAAACCATTGGGGACGGTGCGCCCTGAAAGGCTGAAAAATTCTCTCATGGGCAGAGAACTTGACTGATGTTAGAATTCATGTCAGTCCATAGTTATCAATATAGCACTTGCTGGGCAGAGAAAAACAATATAATATGGCAAAAAATCAGTCCAAGAAAGGCAGCGTATAAGTACATGGGCAGAGAAAATTCACAAAAATAGAATTTTAGAGTGATTTTCTCTGCCCATAAGTGTTATATTGGATATGAATTGACAGAAATTGACAGTTACTATTGATAATGTACAGTGGGGTTAAATAGAAATCAGTTGAAAAATCGGAAGTTGTGGAGGTAATTATCAATGAGAAATATTTACGATAATAGTGAATTTTTTGCCGCATATGCGGAAA
>CAKRCJ010000329.1 GCA_934307185.1 uncultured Roseburia sp. | reverse complement strand
GAATACAGTACACAGCAGAGCTGTGTGCAGGCATTAGAGACAGGCATTGTGGATGCAGTTGTGCAGGGGTCTTTAAGCGGAATGAATGATTATAAAATCATCTGCCGTTTCGGGGCGCAGCCATTTTATTTTATGTCAGGAAAAGGGAATACTTTAAAAATGGATAAAGTTGATTATGCACTTGGAGAGATTACAGCCGATACCCCTTCTTTTCTGACTGATTTATATGTGAAATATTATGAGAATACAGCGGCTTCCGGTCTTGCATTTACAAGGCAGGAGATAGAATATATTGAAAATCATGAAGATATTGCAGTTGCATTTATTTCTAACCGGGCACCTTTTTCAAAAAAAGCAGAGGATGGTACGCCGCAGGGAATTACAATAGATGTAACAAATCTGATTGCACAAAAAAGTGGATTAAGGCTCCATTATGTAATGCTGCCTTCTGGAGAAACGACCATGGATTATCTGGAGGATAATCCGGAAACGGTGGTGGCTGGAGTGCTTGTGGGCAATCCTGCGTTTGAAGACAGTCAATATATCGTATCGGAGCCTTTTTGTGCAGGAAATGTATCCTTGGTCTGCAGAAATGGCATGAACTACAGGCTTGGAGAGGAAAAAAATGTATATACACTTGTAATTCCAAAAAGCTATTCCGCATTAGAAAGTTATATCCGGAAAAATTATCCACAGTTTATCATTGCAAAATGCAATACGACAGAGGAATGCATGATAATGTTAAAAGAGGGAACAGCAGATTTCATGGCGCAGAATGTCAATGTGGTTACTTCGCTGTTACAAAATCCGAGGTATGAAGGTTTAACCGTGCTTCCGGGCTTTTTTATGGAGGAAAATATTGGCTATGTCACAATCAAAAGTGAGGAAAGTCAGATTTTAATGAGCATTATCAATAAATGCATCAAGCAGGTGCCTGACCAGGAAATTTCGCAGTTTACAATAAATCATACAATTGCGGATGGATATAAGCTGACGTGGAAAGATTTGCTGTATCGTTTCCGGTATTCAATTCTTATCATTACTGTTTTATTTATTGCAAGTATTGTATTTATGGTATTCTGGCAGGAAACAAGAAAACGTTCTTATTTAAAAATCCAGGAGAAAAATGAACAGCTTTTAGAAGCGGTTGCGCAGGCAAATCATGCCAATCAGGCAAAAGGTGAATTTTTAGCGCGGATGAGTCATGAAATACGTACACCGATGAATGCAATTGTCGGTCTGACAGAGATTGCAAAGCATTTCGAGGATGAACCGGATAAAGTGGATGATTATCTTGATAAAATCGATGTTTCGTCTAAAGTGCTGCTTAATATTATTAATGATATTCTCGATATGTCTGCGATTGAGAGTGATAAAATAAAGATTGCACATGAGCCGTTTGACCTTTGTGAGATTATCGACTCTGTCCATACAATTTACGCGCCGCAGTGCAGACAGAAAAACGTAGATTTTACGGTGGAATATAAAGACCTAAAGAACCATAAGCTTATAGGAGATGGGTTAAGGCTCAATCAGATTTTGCTTAATCTTGTTTCAAATGCATATAAGTTCACTTCTTCCGGTGGAAAAATAAGTGTAAGTGTGCATGAGGCATCTGTGAGGGATAACAAAGTATATTTTAATTTTGAAGTGACTGATACCGGAGAAGGAATGTCGGAGGAAATGCAGACTAGACTGTTTGCTCCGTTTGAGCAGGAGAGTGCGGCAACTGCATGGAAGCATGGAGGAAGCGGACTGGGGCTTTCTATCGCAAAAAACTTTGTGGAGCTGATGTCCGGTTCGATTTCAGTAAAGTCGAGAAAAGGAGTGGGGACGACCTTTACGGTATCCATTCCGTTTGATATTGATAAAAAAACGTTAAGAGAGACACAGGAGACAGAGAGCAGACAGGATAAAGCTTATGATTTTACCGGAAAGCGTATTCTTCTGGCAGAAGATACAGAGTTTAACGCGGAGGTTGCAATAGAGCTGCTTCATATGGTTCATATGGAAGCAGACCTCGCTTCAAATGGAAAAATTGCGGTGGAACTTTTTGAAAAATCAACACCGGGGACGTATATGGCAATTCTTATGGATATCCACATGCCGGAAATGACCGGATATGAGGCGGCAAGAAAAATAAGAAAATCAGAACACCCGGATGCAAAGAAAATACCAATTTATGCGATGACAGCAAATGCCTTTACGGAGGATATCAGTGCGGCGTTAAATGCAGGGATGAACGGACACATTGCAAAGCCGATTGATGCAGCAATTTTGTATGAGGTTTTGGACAAAGTGATGAAAAAGACAGAATAGTTTGCAACATCCAGGGCTTTGTGGTAGTATATCAAATGGATTTTTATGTATTGTGAACGGAAAAACAGTTTTCAATAAAAATAGAAAATTGTGAAAAATAAACAAAAATTCATTTTTCACAATTAAATTTACTTATACTATGAGTTTCGCAATTACCTAGTAATATAGAAAAAACAAGGAGAAAACAGATGAAGTGGAATAAATACACAATTGAGACAACAACGGCTGCGGAAGATTACTTAAGCTCTGCATTGATGGATTTGGGTATCGAGGGTGTACAGATTGAAGATAACGTACCGCTTACGAAAGAGGACCAGGCAGAGATGTTTATCGATTTTTTGCCGGAGCTTCCACCGGACGAGGGCATCAGTTATGTGAGCTTTTATCTGGAAGATAACGGTCAGGATGACACGGAGCTTTTAAAACAGGTAAAAACAACAATAGAAGAGATACGCAAAGTAGTGGATATGGGAAGTGGTAAGATTACTTCTGACCAGACCGAGGATTTGGACTGGATTAATAACTGGAAGCAGTTTTTCAGCTCTTTCTATATTGAAGACATATTAATCAAACCAACGTGGGAAGAATTAAAAGAGGAAGATAAGGACAAATTCTTAATTGAGATCGATCCTGGTGTTTCTTTTGGAACTGGAA
>CAKRCJ010000328.1 GCA_934307185.1 uncultured Roseburia sp. | reverse complement strand
CAGGTACTTTTCAACTAATTCAGACTATGTGATGCAGCCTAAAAATCTGTGAATTTACGTTATCTAAATTCCGAGGAATAGTGCTTTGGGGACAATTCAGAATGTATAGGCAGCAAGAGAAAAATGATTTTGCCTTTTTCCGTAGTTTATTGATAAATTGTAAAATTCCTTTCCTGCTGCCGCAATTTATACTGTGAGCGATAGCCGCAAAATCTGCAAATCTACGTTATCTAAATCCGGTTTAATGAAAACCAGCTGCCACCTCACTACCTGTCGAGATGGATTTGAAAAGACTTCTCGCAAACCTGATTGGAATAAAAAACGCAGGGATGGCATGAAAATTCCTCTGCCCAATGGAGATAAGACTCTAAGAAACGTGAAATCCAATGGTTTCACGTTTCTTGCTTTACGAGGCTTATCGTAATGTTCTGGGCAATGGAATTTTCGATGCCATCCCTGCATTTTTTATTCGTAGCAGACTCCCAAAAAAAGTCTTTTCAAACCCATAACACAGCCTGACAATGTGGCAGCGTCATTTATTTTCATTAAACTCCGGTTTAAATAGTCTCCAATTCATACTTATTGGTACCCAGCCCAATTTTCACCGCATGCTCAATACAGCTCCTCCATTCCGTATCCGGATGTGTCATATGGAAATGGTCTTCATGTTCGCAATGCTCATGATGTTCTTCGGCTGCTTCTAAATTCTTTCCAAGAACACTTTCTTTAATCGGTGTTGCCTGGTTGCAAAGGTCTGCGCATGCCTGGTCTAATGCTACCGGATCAAAGGAAGCCAACATACCAATGTTTGGAATAATCGGAATATCATTCTCTGCATGACAGTCGCAGTTTGGTGACACATCACAGATTAATGACACATGGAAGCATGGTCTGTTCTGACAGACGGCAAGGCTGTACTCAGCCATTTTATAATTTAACATTGCAACGGAATCTGCAAAATCTGCTGAAATTGCATCCTTCGGACAGACAGCAAGACATCTGCCACAGCCAACGCATTTATCATGGTCAATTTTTGCTTTATGGTCTGTAATAATTGGTGCCCCATGCGCACAAATTCTGCTGCAGGCACCACAGCCGATACATGCTTCTGCAGCCACACTTGGCTTTCCTTCACAGTGCTGCTCCATTTTTCCTGCCCTGGAGCCACATCCCATACCAATATTTTTGATGGTTCCACCAAAACCAGCCATTTCATGACCTTTAAAATGTGTAAGCGATATAAATACATCTGCATCCATAATAGCAGAACCGATTTTTGCTTCTTTTACATATTCACCGTTGATTGGTACAAGTGTCTCATCTGTACCCTTTAATCCATCTGCGATAAGTACATGACAGCCTGTCTGATATGGGGAAAATCCATTCACATAAGCAGTCTCAAGATGGTCTAATGCATTCTTTCTGCTTCCGACATAAAGTGTATTACAGTCTGTTAAAAATGGCTTTCCACCAAGCTCCTTTACATAATCTGCTACAACCTTTGCATAATTTGGGCGCAAAAATGCAAGGTTTCCATACTCTCCAAAATGAATTTTAATTGCTGCATATTTGTCTTTAAAATCAATATTTTCAAATCCCGCGGTTTTCATCAGACGATGAAGCTTCTGAAGCAGATTTTCATTTCCCGTTGCTTTAAATGTTGTAAAATATACTTTTGATTTCTCCATAATTCCTCCTTGTTTTTGCGAAGCAAAAATCCGAACCCCTTGGTGAGGAGAGGAATTTTGCCTCCTTGTTTTGCGAAGCAAAATGTTTTTTATATGATAACCCCTAAAGCATAGTTGAAGTCAAGGTTTTTCTTAAATACAACAAAAAATTCCCGGTCTGGAAATTGAATTATATCCAGATACCGGGAAATTTTATTTCACTATTTTTTATTAATCTAAAAGGTTCTGCATACTCTCTAAGCCGATAAACAAGGTCGAACTGTTATGTAGCAATGCAGATGTTGTCGGCTGGATTATTCCTGCCACGCCAAGTACAATAAGCATGGAATTAAAGCCAACGATTTTACGGTAATTCCTATGAATTCGCTCCATCAGGCTGTCACTTAATAATTTTAAAGTAACAATCTGGTATAAATCATCAGAGCCTACTGTAATATCCGCAATTTCCCTTGCAATCTCAGCACCATCACTAATAGCAATTCCGACATCTGCTGCGGATAATGCAGGAGAATCATTAATTCCGTCCCCAATCATAATGACTTTTCTTCCGGCTGCTTTTTCTTTCTCTACAAAGCCCGCCTTATCCTCCGGGAGTACTTCTGAATAATATTCATCCACACCCACACGTTTTGCAATTGCTGATGCAGTCCGTTCACTGTCTCCTGTCATCATGACAACCTTGGATAAACCGGCACGTTTTAAGGACTGCACCACTGCTGCTGCCTCCTCGCGGAGCGGATCCTCAATACAGATAACTGCTGCAAGTTTTCCTTCAATTGCAAGATATAAATGAGAGTATTCCTTCGGAAGTTTATTAAACTTATCTTCTTCTCCCTCCGGAATGCTGCATCCTTCATCTTCAAATACAAAGTGCGCACTTCCAATGACTGCACGTTTCCCATTAATTGTGGAAGCGATACCATGCGCAACTATATACTCTACTTTACTGTGCATTTCATCATGCTCAAGTTCCTTCTGCTTTGCAGCATCTGTAACAGCTTTTGCCATGGAATGAGGGAAATGCTCTTCTAAGCATGCTGCAATACGAAGCAGCTCGTCCGGATTTTCCCCATTAAAGGAAACAATATCTACAACCGTAGGTTTTGCTTTTGTAAGAGTTCCTGTTTTATCAAATACAATTGTATCTGCCTCTGCTACTGCCTCTAAGTATTTTCCACCTTTTACCGTTACGTTATAAAGACTTGCTTCGCGAATGGCAGATAATACCGAAATCGGCATTGCAAGCTTTAATGCGCAGCTATAATCAACCATTAAAATGGAAAGTGCCTTTG
>CAKRCJ010000327.1 GCA_934307185.1 uncultured Roseburia sp. | reverse complement strand
AAACTGCCATCCACATTAGGATTTGCCTGTCTTGCATCAAGTGCGTACCCTGCTTCCGTGGTAGTGTTATTATTTACGACGGCTGGTATGGTCGGCTTATTACTCAAATCATTATAATTACCACTAAAGGCTACTGTTTTCAGATCTGCAAACCACTTGGCAATTTTTCCGAATAAAATACTATGCTTTTCACCGCTTTTAAGATTTTCTCTTGCTGATGCTGTGGAAAAAGATGTAATATTCTCTGCTGTATCTCCACCAATGGTTGCTGCATCTGAAAGATTATCCAATTTTTTCTTATCTTTCGGACTCATTAAGCCTGCTGCTGATTGTGTTGCATTGTTTGCGATAAGCGCTCCATCTTTGGTTAACTGGCAGATTTTTTTGACGGTACCATCATTATTAAAACAAATAAATCTCAAATCACCTTTGAACGCATCCAGTTCCCATATTAAACCGATGTCATCTGGGGATATAATCTGAATATTCCCTCCCTCGCTGCTGCTATAAATTTTTACCTTTTCGCCAACTCGTAATGGACCTGCTAACGTTCCTCCACCGATAGGAAGCGCACCGATATTATCAGGTGTGAGGTTCACATTTCCCGTCCTGTAATTTTTCTCTGCATTTCCTTTTACAGCCACTGCTGCCGGAATATCCGGTTTATTTTCAAGATCATTATAACTTCCAGTAAATGCGATTGTTTTTAAATCCGCGAAAAACTTCTTTATCTTCCCTAAAATTGTGAAATAGCTATCTCCTTCTTTTATATTCTCCCGTTCACCAGCTTCTTCAAACGATGGATTCACAATTTTATTATATACTTCCTCAAGATCTTTCTTGGTCGCATTTATCACGTTTGGATCAACGATCAACTGCACACTGTCTGTATTGGAAAGGAAAATTTCCATTGATAATAAAAGTTCATGTACGACACCCTCTGATATTTTCACCTTTTGTGTATCTGGTGTGTTGCAAATCGCTATCATTTTCCCGGAATCATCAAACAGTGCCATTTCACGGATTGTAAATCCTCCAATGTCTGACGGAATGACACTTTCCACGACCAGTACACTTTTATTTTCATCACTTATTTTATATCCATTGACTGCACCTCTCCACACTTCCCTTTTAAGTGCCGTCATACTTGTATCCGGTCTATAATATTCTCCATTTCCATCTCCTACAGCAAATTCTTTAATGCTGACTTTTCTTTCTTCTCTTACTGCCTTAGCCATCTCCTCCGTTCCTACGTCTGTTATAATAGAAAAATATTGACTTGCCATTTCAACTTTCTCCTTCCTTTGTTGAAGTATCCGTTTTTATTCTCAGGCTCTCCCCGTAAAACATGCAGGATGCAGTTCTCACGTTCGGTTGTTTTTTCACATAATAAAAAATGCCATCGCAGTGCGATCGCAGATTTTTGTAAAATTTCATTTTTTCTTCAATGTCTTTTTCCGTATTTTCATTTATCCCGGTATCTCCAACATTAACTTTCACTTTGAAACAATATGGCTGACCGCCATACTCAAACCATTCTTCTACTTTCGCTTCATTATATACATCCTGCAACGCTCTTTCCACCGCATACTTTGTTCCCAATTTTTTATGGATCCTCACGCTGCTTTTCAAGATTCTTCTTTTTATTTCCAGAGGATATTTATAATCATACCAATCGCAGTGCATGTCGTATGCCAGTATATCTAATAGATTCTCTGGCAGTTCATCAATTCTTGAGTAAATCAAAACGTTGTCTATTACTCCGGATATTTTCAAAAGTTCACTTTCTGCTGATTTTGCCAATGCCAGTATTTTAGGATCCTTTTTTAACGCTTCCGGCAAATGTTTTGCAAAATCTGCATTATACATGGTCTCAGACATTTTCTATCCCTCCGTTTAACACAGTTTCTTTCCCTATGACTGCTACTTTTGTGTCTTCTACCGCTGTATACTCCGGTTTTCTAACTTCCACGCGTTTTACTCCGGTTTCCATCAGCTTTGCCGTTAAGTATGACGGGTTTATATCTCTCCCCATCTTGCTTGTCTGCCACGTTATATAATCTTTTACTGCCTGTTTTGCCGCTGTCTCTATTACCGTTGCGCTCGTCGCATTTTGTTTTTCAATATAAAAGGTGACATCTACATCAAACATTACAGTTTCCGGCACAGAAACAGTCACTTTATCTGTTAATGGTCTGACATCATCTGCGTTCAATGTCTCCTCTATCTCTTTTAGCACTGCTTCTGTCGCTTCCTGTCCATCCTGCAACAGTACCCTCACATCGACCACTCCCGGCGTCGGACTTGTGGCTGCCACATCTGCCACCGCAGGAGATACAGACTTTGTAAAATAAATATATCCATTTATCGGTCCCGCCGTGCTAAAGCTCTCCATGCTCTCACGCATCCGCTCGTAATAACTTGTATCGTCCTCTTCCTCTGCGCCGCCACTTGTTGCCGTGATATTTTCCGCTTTTTGATAATAATCATATAGATCTACAATCTCTTTCACCTGTCCAGCTGCCAGATTATTACCGGCTGTCCCTGCGGTTGTACAGATTCCCTCAATGTCTCCATATGTCTGACCTGCCTTTATTTCTAAAACGTCTTTGGTTTTAAAAATAATGGATCCATCAAAAGATATTCTTGTTCCTGCCGGAATAATAACTGACTGGTTCTGTTCCTTTGAAATATAAAAACGAAACATTGCAGCTGCCGGACTCGCAGGCAGTCTCTCTAAATCTTTAAACAGTTCTGCCAAACTATCAAGATATTCACCATCCGCATATCTTGGTACATTCTTTTTTGCCGTTTCATTTATCAAGATTCTTTGTTGTACTATGATTGACGCCATCCATGATATAAATAATCTTTCCGGCGAAGCTTGATATACTTTATATCTTTCTCTTCCTTTCACCTGCTGCACAAGATTTTCATACAGTGCAATTAGATTGCTTTCTATCGTTTCTGTGTCGGTTTCCACAAAGTCAATGTC
>CAKRCJ010000326.1 GCA_934307185.1 uncultured Roseburia sp. | reverse complement strand
AACGAATGTTTGCTTGACCATCTTTTTTCTTCATGACAATGGAAGGTTCGCGGAGCGTACATCCTATTGTTTATTTAAGTTTTTATTTGCTGTGGAAAGCATTAATTTAATACGGTTTAACTGGTTTACTTCACTTGCACCCGGGTCATAGTCGATAGCAACAATATTTGAGTCCGGATAACGGTGGCGTAATTCTTTGATAACACCTTTTCCGACAACATGGTTTGGCAGGCAGGCAAATGGCTGTGTGCAGACGATGTTTGGTGTACCGGTATGAATTAACTCTAACATTTCACCGGTTAAGAACCATCCTTCCCCTGTCTGATTTCCCTCGGATACAATGTCTCTTGCGTATTTTGCGAGGTCCTCAATGTGTGCAGGAGCAGTAAAATGCTTACTTTTCTCTAATTCATCTACGGCTGCACCACGTAACCATTCAAAGAACTTAATTCCAAGGCGGCCAATACGTTTGGATTTCTGGCTGAAACCAAGGTTATCTGCCTTAAATCCGGTATTGTAGAAGCAGTAAAGTAAGAAGTCTGTTAAATCAGGAACAACAGCCTCTGCACCTTCGGACTCTAATAAATCAACAAGATAATTGTTTGCAGCAGGGTGGAATTTTACTAAAATCTCACCGACAACGCCGACACGAGGTTTTTTCACATCAAGACGTGGAAGATTATCAAAGTCGCGGATAATCTCACGGCACATCCGTTTGTATTTTTTATGGGATAAAATCTTATCCTGTGTAATAAATTCAATAATTTTCTTCTTCCATTTTTCATGAAGCTCGTTAGCAGAGCCTGGGACTGCTTCGTAAGGTCTTGTAGCATATAAGCAGCGGAGAAAAATATCACCAAATTCAAGGGCATACAGTCCATGCTGGATGAGCTTTGGTGTAAAGGTAAAGCCTGGATTGCTCTCTAAGCCGCTTAAATTAATGGAGATAACCGGAACATCCGGGTAACCGGATTTTTCTAACGCACGGCGGATAAATCCGATATAGTTACTTGCACGACATCCACCACCTGTCTGGGAGATTAAAATAGCCGTTTTATTCATATCGTATTTTCCGGATTTTACGGCTGCCATCAACTGTCCTACAACGATTAAGGAAGGATAGCAGGCATCATTGTTTACGAATTTTAATCCGACATCTACACATTCCCTGGCTGGAATATCCGGTACGACTAAGTTATATCCGGCAGCATTAAATGCAGGCTCTAACAGTTCAAAGTGAATTGGTGACATCTGCGGGCAGAGAATGGTGTAATTTTCACGCATTTCCTTTGTGAAAACGACACGCTCATAATTTGCCGGAAGAATGGTTCTTTTTGTCTCTTTCTTCTCACGTACACGGATAGCGGCAATTAAGGAGCGGATACGGATTCTTGCAGCACCTAAGTTATTGACCTCATCAATTTTTAAGCAGGTATAAATTTTACCTGATTTTGCGAGGATGTCATTCACCTGGTCTGTGGTTACGGCATCCAGTCCACAGCCGAAGGAGTTTAACTGGATTAAATCCAAATCATCTCTTGTCTTTACAAAGTTTGCAGCCGCATACAGGCGGGAGTGGTACATCCACTGGTCCATAACGATAAGCGGGCGCTCTACCTGATGCAGATGGGAAACAGAGTCTTCGGTTAAGACTGCAATTCCGTAGGAAGTAATTAATTCCGGGATACCATGGTTAATCTCCGGATCCACATGATAAGGACGTCCGGCGAGAACGATACCGCGTTTTCCGGTTTCTTTCATATATTTTAAGACTTCTTCACCTTTTTGCTGCATTTCCATACGGACAACAGCTAATTCTTTCCAACCATCGGATACCGCATCACGGATTTCTGCTTCGGAAATGCCAAACTCACCGGTCGCAAATACTTTGATTAACTGGGAAGATAATGTATCCTCACTTGTAAATGCCATAAATGGATTTAAAAACTTCACCTGACCGGAGGTGATTTCATCTACATTGTTTTTAATATTCTCTGCGTAAGAGGTTACAATCGGGCAGTTGTAATGGTTATTTGAGTCCGGAAATTCATTTCTCTCATAAGGAATACAAGGATAGAAAATGAAATCCACATTCTGATGAATGAGCCATGTCACATGTCCGTGTGCAAGCTTTGCAGGATAACATTCCGACTCCGATGGAATGGAGTCGATACCAAGCTCGTAAATCTTACGTGTGGAAGATGGAGAAAGCACCACGGAGAAACCTAATTTTTTAAAGAAGGTTGCCCAGAATGGATAGTTCTCGTACATATTAAGCACTCTTGGGATACCGACAGTGCCGCGCTTTGCATCTTCCGGCTTTAACGGTTCATAATCGAACAGACGTTTATTTTTATATTCAAAAAGGTTTGGAATGTTTTCCTTGTTCTTTTCTTTTCCAAGTCCTCTTTCACAGCGGTTACCGGTAATATACTGTCTGTTACCGGAGAAACGGTTAATGGTTAAAAGACAGTGGTTCGTACAGCCCTGGCATCTTGCAAGCTTTGTATCAAAGGTCAGTTCGTTAATTTCTTCGATAGAAAGCATGGAAGTCTGATAGCCTTCTTCATGGCGTTCCCTTGCAATTAAAGCAGCACCGAAAGCCCCCATGATACCGGCAATATCCGGGCGGATACATTCGACACCGGCAATCTTTTCAAAGCTTCGTAAAACAGCATCATTGTAAAAGGTTCCACCCTGTACAACAATATTTTTACCCAAATCCCTTGCGTCAGAAAGCTTGATAACTTTATATAAAGCATTCTTGATAACGGAGTAAGCAAGACCGGCAGAAATATCGGCAACGGAGGCGCCTTCTTTTTGTGCCTGTTTTACTTTTGAATTCATAAATACCGTACAGCGTGTTCCAAGGTCAATCGGATTTTTTGCAAAAAGAGCCTCTTTTGCAAAATCCTGAACAGAGAAATTCAAGGATTTCGCGAATGTCTCAATGAAGGAACCACAGCCGGAGGAACAGGCTTCATTTAACTGAACACTGTCAACGG
>CAKRCJ010000325.1 GCA_934307185.1 uncultured Roseburia sp. | reverse complement strand
TTTCTGTAGATATCAACAGAGGCGATGTTATGGTAATTATCGGACCTTCGGGCTCCGGTAAATCCACACTGCTTAGAAGCTTAAACCTTATGGAGCATCCTACAGGAGGAACGATAGTATTCGATGGTGTTGATATAACCAAAAAGAAGATAAAGACTCCGGAAGGCAAATGGGAAAAATTAGATATTGATAAGCATCGTCAGAAGATGGGCATGGTTTTCCAGCACTTCAATCTGTTCCCTCATATGACCATCATGGATAATATTACTCTTGCACCGATCAAGGTTCACGGAGTTTCAAAGGAGCAGGCTGAAAAAACGGCATTGGAGCTTTTGGACAGAGTAGGACTTAAGGACAGAGCGAATGCCTATCCTATACAGCTTTCCGGAGGACAGAAGCAGCGAGTTGCTATAGTAAGAGCTTTGGCAATGGAGCCGCAGGTAATGCTTTTCGATGAGCCTACCTCAGCACTTGATCC
The DNA here is from genome assembly GCA_934307185.1 of uncultured Roseburia sp. Lineage (GTDB taxonomy): Bacteria > Bacillota > Clostridia > Lachnospirales > Lachnospiraceae > Roseburia. The sequence continues at coordinate 2,528 of CAKRCJ010000325.1, read as the reverse complement.
TGAGATGGTAGGAGAGGTTCTTGATGTTATCAAGGAGCTTGCAAGAGACGGAATGACCATGGTCATAGTAACTCATGAAATGGGATTTGCAAAGGAAGTAGGAAACAGAGTACTGTTCATGGCAGACGGAAAGCTGTTGGAGCAGGGAATACCTCAGGACATCTTTGAAAATCCTCAGAATCCAAGATTAAAGGAATTTTTAAGCAAGGTACTGTAAGATGATGCCATGCATTAATATAATTTATATTTGACAAAATATCAGCTGTATATATCTGCAGCGGTGATCAATACGGCTTAGGAAATGCTTGAGCTTTGTATAGGTCGGCGCTTAGGTGTATGCAGCTGTTTTGTAATAAAAATGAAACCATTATTCAAAAAAACAGTTTTATAATAAAACGTAAATTGTAATAACAAATTGAAGCCGGTTTTATAATATAATTGAAACCGGTCTGATAATCTAATTAGATATTTTTAATCAAGGGGTAAAACATATGGACAAGTTTCAAAAGATCGCAGTTGATGCAGTTGAGAATAAAAGGGAGCTTATAGGTAATGTTGCAGATGAGATCTGGTCTCATCCCGAGCTTTCCTTAAAGGAATATAACTCATGTGATGTATACTGCAGAACACTTGAACAGGAAGGCTTTGAGGTTAAAAAGGGTATTTCCGGAATTGAAACTGCATTTTCAGCGAGCTTCGGTTCAGGACATCCTGTAATCGCAATACTTGCCGAATATGATGCTCTTTCAGGGCTTTCACAAAAAGCTTTCTGCACAGAGAAAATGCCGAGAGATAACGGAGATACTGAATCTGACTGCGGACATGGCTGCGGACATAATTTGCTTGGTGCAGGTGCATTTGCCGCTGCATTGGGAGTAAAGGCTTATTTATCAGAAACCGGAGAAAAGGGAACAGTAATTCTTTACGGCTGTCCGGGCGAAGAGGGTGTTGCTTCAAAGGCCTTCTTTGCAAGAGACGGGGTATGGAACGGCATCGATGCAGCATTCAGCTGGCATCCGGATGACTGCAACGAAGTTGCAGAAGGAAGTTCAAATGCATGCATACAGACACTTTATGAGTTCAAAGGAATATCTGCACACGCGGGAAATTCTCCTGATGCGGGAAGAAGTGCATTGGACGCAGTTGAGCTTATGAATGTCGGAGTTCAGTTTTTAAGAGAGCATATGAGCGACAGAGCGCGTATACATTATGCAATCACAGATGCAGGAGGAATGAGCCCTAATGTTGTGCAGGCAAATTCATCAGTGTTATATATGGTTCGTTCCGACAAGGTCAAAGAAGCGCTTAAGCTTCAGGAGAGAGTTGATAAAATTGCGGAAGGCGCTGCCCTCATGACAGAAACAAGCTTTACAAAGACATTTGTGGACGGCCTGTCAGAAACTGTGCCGAACCATGCTCTAGAGAAGCTGCTTTACAAGAACTTTTCAGAGATAGGCGTGCCGCAGTATACTAAGGAAGAAACCGAGTTTGCTGAAAAGCTTTCCAAAACCTATAATTCATCAGACAAGATACCGGGATGCGCAAGTCCGTTCAGCAGTGATTATGCGAAAAATGCAGCAAAGCTCAGAGGTAATAAATCATTAAATGATTTTCTTCTTCCGCTTTACGGCAATGATACCTTTAATCCGGGATCCACAGATGTAGGAGATGTGAGCTGGTGCACACCGACAGGACAGGTACATGTTGCGGCCTGGCCGAACGGATGCCCGGGACATACCTGGCAGAGCACAACCTCGGCAGGAAGCAGTATAGGAAGAAAATCGGCAGTTCATGCAGGAAAGGTACTTGCAGCAAGTGCAGTTGAGCTCATGAGAGATGCAGAGCTTCTTAAAAAGGCCAAGGAAGAGTTTTCAGAAAGAACAGAAAGCGGCTATATCTGTCCGGTTCCTGAGGGAGCTGTAGCCAAAGCTGTGGTCTGATATTATAAAATTTACAATTAATTTAACCCGCTTGAACCTGTAAATGTTATATGATAAAGTCTATTTCATGAATAAAACAAATCAGAAAAATTGTAATACAGTATATGGCGTAATTAATAAGCTGATGAGGGCTGCTGTTTTGGCAGCAGCCGTATCGGCTTTGATTCCGGGTATTAGTACATTTGCGGCCACAAGCAGTAAGACGATCTATCAGGATAAGACTGGCAATGATCAGAAAAAGACAGAAGGCCCATTAGATACTGAAGCGGACAATAATCAGGCCGCATCCGACAGCGAGGTAAAAAACGCTGAGTATTTGGAAAATCAGGCAGGCAGCCTGATTAGCGGCGGAAGATTCAGTCTTATGCAGAAGGAATGCTACGATAATCTGGATGAGTCTCCTGTACTTGCCGGCGGTGAAGTGAGATTCCTTGCTAATAAAGGCAGTGCCGCACAGCAGCTTTCGGCTGTTTTTAAAAGCAGTGACGGAAAGGTCATAGTTGTGGACGGAGGCCAGAAAGCAGATACGGAACATCTTATATCGGTCATAAAGGAGTTCGGAGGAAGGGTTGATGCATGGCTTATAAC
>CAKRCJ010000324.1 GCA_934307185.1 uncultured Roseburia sp. | reverse complement strand
GTAAATAGTCGTGCGCTGTTTTTCAGGGTCGACAATCCAGTATTCACGGACCCCGGCATCTAAGTATAAAGTGTTTTTTGTGGAATAATCCATTTTCCGACTTGATGGTGATACGATTTCAATAATGAAATCCGGTGCGCCATTACAACCATGATTATTAATTTTTGATTTGTCACAAATAACACTGATATCTGGTTCAACATATATTTTATCATCTGCATTTAAATTGACTGCAAATGGGGCAGGAACAACTTCACAGGCACCATTGTTGTGGTCGATATAATCAGCTATTTTTCTGGAAAGAGAGAGTGACAGCTTTTGGTGTAAAAAACTTGGTGCCGCTAAAGCATAAAGCTGACCATTGATTAATTCTGCACGTTTGTCATCTGGAAGACTCCAGTAGTCTTTTGATGTGTAAGTGTTTTCCTTTGGTAATGGCATAAGTGTGTACCTCCTTTAATTAAAGTGTAACAGTTGCACTGGTGCACTTTTTTAGAATGAACATGTTATTTACAAAATATTAAATAGTAATAGTTTAATTATTATATTAATCATTTCTTATATTAGTGGTGTAAAAATTACACCGTTGGTATAGGGTAAAAATTACACTATTGCCCGACGGCGTAATTTTTACCCTACCGCCACACAAATAACCAATGGTTTTCTAGTAAAAGAAAAAAGCATTTGGTTTTTACTTTAATATGCGATAGCCAGTTATCCATTTTTCAGATTTCTTACCTGTTTCTTTATTAATCCAGTGTACCTTTGACAATTCTATTAAATCTGTTTTTCGTAATTCTGCTTTGGCATTTTTTAAAGTCTTTAGACTCCATGATAAGTCGTTTGCCAGTTCATCATCCGTGCGAAAGAAGAAATCTACTTTTTCGCCAGTGTAACGTTGTTCTAATTCATTAAGCCAGAAGAAAAGGAGCTTTGCTTTATCTGATAAGTCGTATTTCCATATTTCTCTGCTTACTTGCATGAAAAATACATTGTTATGCTTCATCGTAATTTTCCTATAAGTTTAGTGTATCAATTACTTTTCCAAGTGTGATTGCAGTGCTTAATCAACGGAAAGGTAATTCTTCGTCAACATCATCTTCCCAAGGAAGTTTCTCGGGTTGCTCGTCAGGAATAGTTATGAATCCGTCAAAAGAATTTTTATATTCTTTGTAATCCCATGCTTTTAAAATATTATTTTTATAGAAAGTGCTATGTTCGCCGCATATAGAACAATATCTTGCATTGGAGGGAAGAATATTATCGTTAGAACATCGTTCATTAAAACATTTATTTATCATATAATTTCCGCATATTTGACAGTAATCCCCCTCTATATTTGTTTCTTCATTATGACAAATAGGGCATTCTTTTAATTTTCCGTTTTCATAGGTCTCTAATAAAGGATATTTCATATTATCTCCATCTCCCCATTCTAAAGTATTTTTTTCGCCACAAATAGGGCAGTGCTTTCCATATCTCTGAATTAAACCAGCACCACAGTTTTTACATTTTCGTTTGTAGATGAAATTATAATATAAATGAAAAATTCGTTTATCATATTCGTCTTGTGCACTAACATGAGATTTCCATTCTAAAAATTCATAATAACGACGTTTAGCTGCTGGTTCAGATATTTTACACATAACCTTAATATAATTTGCATTTCTTATTTGAAAACCAAGCAGAGCAGCATGCGGAACTAAGATAAGTGAAGCAAAATAATCAGCTTCTTCTTCGAGTTCATCATATTCGTTGTTTGATAATTCGTTTCGGAATATTCTCGTCTTTTCATGAGTAATGTGATGACCAAGCATTATGTGTCCTAATTCATGAGCAATATTCCAACGGTAGCGATTTGAGGTTGTAATGTTTCTATCTATATCGTTGTAATATATTATGAAAAAATTGGCTTTTGCATAATAATCGGTACATGCATCTTTAGTTCCAGTAAATTTGATCATACAATCATAAGATAAATTACTTTTTTTCATATGCTTACTATATGAAACTAAGCGAATATTTGTAAAGCTTCGAGCTATTGCTTTTATTTTTACTGGAATATTAGAATGTTTATAGTTTTGTAGAGTATAATAAACAGCTTCTTTTATTTCATTACGGCGTTTGAGCGGTATATTAGTCTGGGTCATCTAAACCATCATCCTCAAAGTATTCTGAAAAAGAACGTTCCAACATATCCATCATAAATTTTTTGTCTGCTTCTGGCATTTTTTGCCTAGCACGCTCGATACGTCTGACGTCGGGATCTGGTGAAGAAGTAATTGATTCGATTAGCTTGGTGGTTTTTAAGGTTCTACCTAATAAATAATCAATATCTACATTAAAATAGTCAGCGATTGTCTCTAATATTTCATAATCAGGTTCGCGTGAACCGCTTTCGTACATTCCAATAGTACTTCTGGATACTTTTAAAGCCTTAGCTAAATCATCTTGAGTTAATCCATTGGCTTTTCGTAAAGATTTTAATACGGATTGAAAGTTTCCCATTTGAAATCCTCCCTTCTGAAACAAGGATAACACGAAATGTGAAAAAAGTAAATAAAGATGTCACAAAATGTGTTGACACAATATGTGACATATGATAATATATAATTGTTCAAAGGGAGCAGATAAAACGAAAGGAGGGCAATCCAATGGGGAAGAAAAAGAAAAACGGCAATGAGAAACGCCTCGCAAGCATTCTTCTCATTACCGCAATCATCCAACTCATGCAAGAGATTGTTGAACTAATCAACAAGATGTTGACATGAGGTACAAGGGAGAGAAATCTCCCTTGTAATGAAAAGATACACTTTTTCTTTGCCAATGTCAAGATAAGGAGGGAAAAACATGGTATGGAGTATAATAAAAATCGCTGTGTGCCTTGTAATTATCATTTATTTAGTAACTAACTGGAAAAAATTCAAGTAAAAAGGAAGCTGTCCTATCGGCTATACGGGGAAGAAAGGAGATGATAGAAATTGGAAAAAGTTGCAGAGAGATTGCAGAAACTC
>CAKRCJ010000323.1 GCA_934307185.1 uncultured Roseburia sp. | reverse complement strand
GGTTTATCCAATCGTTGACAAGTTCATTGTCCAGTGGGATGAGCAGAAGAAAGTTTATCCGAAAGCAATTAATCTGGGCAGTGTTTTTTAGAGAGGTAAATAATGATATTTGTAACTGTGGGAACGCATGAACAGCCATTTGACAGGCTTATTAAAGCGATAGATGATTTGAAAAAAAATGGTGTAATTGACGAGGATGTCATCATTCAGACCGGATTTAGTACATACGAACCGAAATATTGCAAATGGAGCAAGTTAATTCCTTATCAGGAAATGAAAAAAAATGTTGAAGATGCCCGCATTGTAATTACCCATGGGGGACCTGCTAGTTTTATAATGCCTCTTCAAATCGGAAAAACTCCGATTGTAGTACCACGCCAGCATCAGTTTAATGAGCATGTAAATGACCATCAGGTTGAGTTTGCAAGAAATGTGGCGGAAAGAATGGGAACGATTATTGTTGTAGAAGATGTCGGTGAGTTAGGAGATATTATTAAAAACTATGATGAAATTGTTGCCGGTATGGGACATGGTATGAGCAGTAATAATGAGAAGTTCAATGCAGAACTTGAAAAACTCGTAAACGAATTATATTGAGGAAGTGTCGATGAAAAAAGTTGGAATCATGTCGATGCAGCGTATCGCAAACTATGGGTCATTTTTGCAGGCATATGCGCTGAAACAACTGATTGAAGAATTAGATTGCAAAGTAGAGTTTGTAGATTACCATGTAGGCGCGCCAGTAATCACAGAGAATGCTGACAGCAAAAATAAATTTATTCGAAAAATTGGGAAAGGGTTGGAAACTTTTAGATATCAGGCTCCACTTGCACATAAGTTATCGTTCATCCGTTATAAGCAGTCATTTTCAAAAAAATGTATGCCACTTTTAGGGGTTACCGATGAAAAAAATTATAATCCGGCATTGGATTGTCTTGTGATTGGCAGTGATGAAGTTTTTAACTGTATTCAGAAAAATTCCAATGTTGGCTATTCACTGGAATTATTTGGAAAAGATAATAATGCAAAGAGACTTTTAACTTATGCAGCTTCTTTTGGTAATACGACGCTGGAAAAACTGCAAAAGTATAAAAAGGCTGACGAAGTTGGTGCGTTGCTGAAAAAATTTGATGCAATTTCTGTAAGAGATGCAAATTCTGGAGACATTGTAAAACAACTTACAGGGCAAGAACCTCTATACAATTTAGACCCGGTTTTGACTTATGATTATATGAACTGCTGTGATAAAATTCCGCAGATTAAAATGCAGGAAAAGTACTTAATTTTGTATGCATATGCCGGACGCATTTCAAATAGTGAGGCGGATTGGATTTCTGCTTATGCAAAGAAAAAGAAGCTGAAAGTTTATGCAATCGGTGGTATTCAAAAATGTGCAGACCGTTTTATAGAATGTTCGCCTTTTGAAGTTCTGGCTTATTTTAAGAATGCAGAAGAAGTTATTACCGATACATTCCATGGCAGCATCTTCTCAGTCATTACCCATCGTGCGTTTACCACCTTGATTCGTAAAAGTGTGGGCGACAGCTATGGTAATGAAGAAAAATTGAGTGATTTGCTGGAACGATTGGGATTGGCAGATCGAATGACAACGAAGATTGAAGATGTAGAAAACATCAATGTACAGGCAATTGATTATACAAAAGTTGATGTTCTGCTGAAAGAACAGAGAGAAGTGGCGAAAGAGTATCTACAAAAAAATTTAGAGGAATAAAATGGAGAACATATCAAGGATAAAAGAAAAATGTGTGGGATGCAAAAGCTGTGAGCAGAGCTGTCCGAAACATTGCATTTCTATGATGGAAAGCAAAGAGGGCTTTTGGTATCCGTCCGTTGACGAAAAAAGCTGCGTTGAGTGTGGACTTTGCTTGAAAAAGTGTCCTATGGAAAATGTGGATTTTCATCGGAATGAGCCCCAAAAAGTTTGGGCATGGCGAAATAAAAATGATGTAGATATTATGCGTTCCGCATCAGGTGGAGCATCAGATAGCGCAGCAAAGACTGTTTTACAGATGGGTGGGGTAGTTTATGGTGCTGCTTATGATGAACAGTTGACAGTAAGCTGCATTGAAGTGACAGACGATACGGAAAGAAAAAAAATCCAGTCTTCTAAATATGTTCAGTCCGACCCAAAGGATAGTTATTCCAAAGTGAAGAATAGATTGGAAGAGGGCAGGATTGTATTATTTACGGGTACACCTTGTCAAATAGCTGGATTGTATGCATTCCTTGGAGAAGATAAGCAAAATCTTTATACAATGGATATTATCTGTCATGGTGTTCCATCCCCTAAATTTTTTGAAAAATACTTGGAATATCAGAATAAGCAGACAGCAGGCAGAGTGATTTATTTCAACTTCCGTTCCAAAGATAAGAGAGGCTGGGGAACACAGTATCTGCTAAAGACAAAGACAAAGACAAAGACAAAGACACTCTCCCTTGACCGATATGGAAAGCATTTTTTGTATGGCGATTGTTACAGAGAGAGCTGTTATCAGTGTGTCTATGCAAATACAAGCCGTGTAGGTGACTTGACTGTGGGCGATTTTTGGGGGATTGCAAAAAGCCACCCGGGTTTCAATTCTCCAAGAGGTGTGTCCAGTGTATTTGTCAATAACGAAAAAGGTCAGAAGCTTTTTGAAATGATGAGAACGCTTGCTGAGGTAGAGGAAGCAACTTTAAAAGAGGGCATGGAGATGCAAGAAAATCTTGTAAGACCGAGTTTGAGACCGAATGAGAGAGATACATTTTATGAAAAAATTGATGAGGATAATTTTATGGAAAATTTGAAAGTGGGTATCCAGCCAAAAGAGCGGATAAAAGAAGTTCTTCCTGCTGGAGTGGTTAGGCGTCTCAAAAAATGGAGAAGGAAATAAATCAAAGGGTTTGTGAATGTGAGGAAAATTGGATGGAAGACAAAAAAGTAAAAGTAGCAATGGTCACAAATCATTTTGGTATTACAGGAATTGGAACGGTAATGATGAATTACTGCAAGAC
>CAKRCJ010000322.1 GCA_934307185.1 uncultured Roseburia sp. | reverse complement strand
GCCGATAACGTACATACAGGCGGAAAGTTCCCGTTAGCACTTGTCGGTGCGACCGTCTATGCTACTGCAAAAGACCATGTCACAATCGAAGGCGTTATGACTATCAAAAAAGGCAAGCTGCGCGGTTACGAGTCTTTTGGTATGTTATGCTCTGGAACAGAACTTGGATTAAACGAAGATTTATATCCGGGTGCAGGCTATAACGGACTTTTAGTTTTACCGGAAGATGCCATGGTTGGAGCAGATGTAAAACCTATTCTTGGAATGGACGACTGGATTTTTGATATTGCAATTACTGCAAATCGTCCGGACTGCCAGAGCATTTATGGTATTGCAAGGGAAGTTGCAGCAGTTTTAGGAAAAGAGTGCAAAGAGCCTGCACTTGATTATAAAGAGACAGAAGTGAAAAAGGATTTTAAGGTAACTGTTTTGGCACAGGATTTGTGCCCAAGATATATTGCACATTATGTTCATGATGTTGAGATAAAAGAGTCTCCTGCATGGATGAAGAGACGTCTTGCATTAGTAGGAATTGGTTCTATCTCCAATATCGTAGATATTACAAACTACGTTTTAAAAGAGCTCGGACAGCCGATGCATGCTTTTGATTATTCCTATTTAGAGGGAGACGAAATTAATGTAAGACGTGCAGATGATGGGGAAAAGATTGTAACCTTAGATGAAAAAGAATTTGCATTAAATAATTCAAATCTGGTTATTTGTGACGGAAAAAAACCGGTTGCATTAGCAGGTATTATGGGTGGCCTTAATTCTGAAATTCAGGATACGACCAAAGAGGTTATGTTTGAGTCTGCAAAATTTGCCCGCGACAATATCCGTAAAAGCTCAAGAGCATTAGGACAGTCCTCTGACTCCAGCGCAATGTATGCAAAGGGAGTTTATGAATATACAACCGTTATGGCAATGAAACGTGCGCTTCATTTAGTAGATGAATTAGGCTGCGGTAAAATTTCCGCTACCCATATCGAGGTTTCTACCGGAAATTCGATTGAACCAAAAGAGATGAAGGTCAGCGTAAAACGTGTGAACGGAGTGCTTGGAATTGAAGTTCCAGATGAGGAAATCGTACGTATCCTTACAGCACTTAACTTTGCACCAGTTATAAATGGTGATGAATTAACCCTTCATATTCCGGCATATCGTGAGGATATGGACTCTTATCCTGACGTGGCAGAAGAAGTTATCCGTATGTACGGCTATGAGCATGTAACGCCTACTTTCATGCCGACTGCAAAGGTGACACTTGGCGGATTAAATTTAAAACAGAAAACAGAACTGAAATTAAAACGTGCGCTCTGTGCAGCAGGTGCGTATGAAGGAATTCATTATTCTTTCTTTTCACCATCTGACCTTAACCTGTTAAGACTGCCGGAGGACGCAAAAGAGCGGAAAGCAATTAAGCTTATCAATCCAATCAATGTGGATTTATCCCTGATGAGAACAACGCTTGCTTCCCAGATGCTTTATGCGATTTCCAGAAACCAGAAGAAAGGTATTTTGGAAGGCCGTATTTTTGAACTTGGTAATGTATTCATTCCAAAGGATTTGCCTCTTACAGAGTATCCGGATGAGAGAGAGACGCTCTGTGTTGGTCTGTTTGGTGAGAATGAGTCTTTCTTCACCTTAAAGGGCTTTGCCGAAACAGTTGCGCATGCGTTAAATATCACATTTACTTATGAGGCAGCTGAGAAAACATTTTTACATCCATACCAGACCGCAGAAATTTCCTGTGAAGGAGAAAAGGTCGGTTATCTTGGAAAAGTTTCTTATGAAATCCAGGATGAATTAGATATGCGTGTACCTGCCTATGTGATGGAGCTTGACCTTGCCGCTTTAAGAAAATGGTATGGAAAAGAGCAGATTTTCACTCCGCTTCCAAAATTTGCAGAGGAAAAGAGAGATTTTGCATTTGTAGTAGATAAGGGCATTACCTGCGCACAGATTGAAAACGGTATCAAAGAGACCTGCAAATATGTGACAGATGTAAAATTATTCGATGTGTACGAAGGAATTCAGCTTGGTCCGGACAAAAAGAGTATGGCATTCTCTGTTGTATTTACACCGCAGGACGAAGAATTTACCGGTGAAATGGTGGAAGGCTTCGTGAAAAAGATTTTGAAAAATCTGGAAAAGACACTTGATATCAAGCTTCGTGCATAAAGATACACGATACATGGCACTTTCGCTCACAGCAGAATATGCCATGAAAATGTAAAAAAAGCAAAGAGCCGCCGGACGGCTCTTTGTGTCGTTAAAATAGATAAAGCTTATAAATAAAAACGGAGAACAATTATGGATGTAAAAGATTTTTATTATGACCTTCCGCAGGAGCTGATCGCGCAGGACCCATTAGAGGATCGTTCCAGTTCAAGATTAATGGTTCTTGATAAAGTGACCGGCGAAGTAGAGCACAGACATTTTAAAGATATTATTGAATATTTAAGACCGGGAGATTGTTTAGTAATTAACAATACGAAGGTTATTCCGGCAAGACTTTACGGTGTAAAAGAAGGAACCGAGGCAAAAATCGAAATTCTTTTATTAAAACGCAAAGAAAATGATATCTGGGAGACTTTGGTCAAACCGGGAAAGAAATGCAAAATCGGTACAAAAATTATTTTCGGTGAAGGCATTTTAACAGGTGAGGTAGTCGACATTGTCGAGGAGGGCAACCGTCTCATAAAGTTCCACTATGAGGGAATTTTTGAGGAGATTTTGGACCGTCTCGGACAGATGCCATTACCTCCTTATATCACACACCAGCTTAAGGATAAGAACCGCTATCAGACCGTATATGCAAAGTATGACGGTTCTGCCGCTGCGCCGACTGCCGGACTTCACTTTACACCGGAGCTTTTAAAACAGGTAAAGGATATGGGTGTGGAAATCGCAGAGGTAACACTGCATGTCGGGCTTGGAACCTTCCGTCCGGTAAAAGAGACAGATGTATTAAAACATCATATGCATTCTGAATTTTATAAAATCGAGCAGGAGCAGGC
>CAKRCJ010000321.1 GCA_934307185.1 uncultured Roseburia sp. | reverse complement strand
ACCTTCGGTTTAATGCATACGGCTGAGAAATCTGCGGAAATCTTAGTAAAAATGTTATCCATGCAGCCAAATAAGAGACAGACAATTACACCGGATAACTTCCGTGACCTCGCAAGAGATTTTAATGTAACATTACCGGAAGAATTTTTATATGAAAAATAGGAAATAAAATCCCTTTAAAATATTCCCAAAAAAGAAGGAGACTGTCGTTATCTATACAGCAGCTTCCTTCTTTTATTTTGGGAAACTTTTTACAACCTCCATTTTTTGGGGGACAATACAACTACTAAAAGAAGTCTCTGGACAGCAAAGCGGCAAGTTCCGGCTAATGCGCCGGTTCTGGCGTTTTTTACATCCCCCTTTTTCACAAAAGATAGAAATATCACTGGAAAAAACAATCAAAAACCGATATGATAGAAAGCAGGGTATTTAAGTTCCCTGTTGCAGAAAAAAATATTAAGGAAGTACCAAAAAATGAGTAAGAATAACAGATTTCAATGGAAAAATTATGTGAAAGCGCTGGCAGTTGTTTTGTGTCTGTTTGCAGCAATTCCTTTTACAGAGGGATGTAGTACAGAGCAGATAAATAAGGAAGCGCAGACCGCTTTAAATACATTAAATGAAGATGCACAGAACACGGATACACAAAATGAAAATGCATATAATGAAGATGCGTATAACGTACGAAGCACCGGACAAACCTTTGAACTTTCAGACATTCCGGCATATGCAGGACAACCGTATATTTCTGTCAATGATAATGTTCCTTTTTTTACAGAGGATGAGTTAAGCAGCACATCCTATGAGACATATGGAGAACTTGATTATCTTGGAAGATGTACTACCTGTGTGGCAAGTGTAGGCGTGGATTTGATGCCGACAGAAGAAAGAGGAAATATCGGTTCCATAAAGCCGACCGGCTGGCACACCGTGAAGTATGATTTTGTCGACGGAAAATATTTGTACAACCGGTGTCATCTGATTGGCTATCAGCTTACCGGAGAAAATGCAAATGAGAAAAATCTTATTACCGGAACGAGGTATTTAAACATTGAAGGAATGCTTCCGTTTGAAAATATGGTGGCTGACTATGTAAAAGAAACAAAAAATCATGTCATGTACCGTGTGACGCCTGTTTTTGATGGGGAAAATCTTCTGGCAGAGGGAGTTCTCATGGAGGGAAAATCTGTTGAGGATAATGGCGACGGTGTATTATTTTGTGTATTTGCCTATAATGTGCAGCCGGGTGTTACCATTGATTATGCAACCGGGGAAAGTTCTGCAGATGGAACAGATGGTGTGACGGCAGAACCGGAAGCGGCAGCTTCCCAGGTGACAGAGAATGCAGCATCTTCCCAGGCGACGGATAATGCGGCAGCAGAGCTGTCAGAGGAGCAGACTTATATTTTAAATACAAATACACAAAAGTTTCATAAACCGGATTGTAGAAGTGTAGAAACCATCAAGCCACAAAACTATGCAGAATTTACCGGGGCAAGAGAGGAACTCCTTGCAGCCGGATATGAACCTTGCAAAAACTGCAATCCGTAAGGACTATGATAGGTAATTGCGAAACTCAATTTAAACTATCTATGATTGTACAAAATGAAAAAGGAGTTTTAATATGCATATTATTGTATGCTTAGATAATCACAATGGAATGGCATTTAATCACAGGAGACAATCAAAAGACCGTGAAGTGACGGCGGATATTACAAAAATGACAAAAGATCATACGTTATGGATGACGGATTACAGTAAAAGTTTATTTGATGAGATTTCCAATATAAAGACAGATGAAAATCCGGTGGTGAAGGCACAAGAGGACGATTTCGTTCTGCTGGAGCAAAAAAACTTGCAGCTGGAAAACGAAAATATCCAGACATTGACTGTTTACCGGTGGAACAGGGTATATCCGGCAGATACCTGTTTGGTTATCCCGGAAAACTGGAAACTATTAAGTACCAGCCAGTTTCCTGGTTATTCCCATGAAATAATTACAAAAGAGAGTTATCATAGAATGAGTGAAAATATAATAGAAATTACAGACCTGACATTACCGGAGTTATTGGTTTATTCCAGTTTAAATGAGGCGCAGTTATTGCATTATTTTGAACCGGCACCGGGTATTTTTATTGCAGAAAGTCCAAAGGTAATTGAGAGGGCGCTTGATTTTGGCTGTGAGCCTATGTCTTTTTTAATGGAGAAAAAACATATTGAAACACAGGGGAAAAGTATAATAGACAGATGCAAGGGCGTACCGGTTTATACAGCACCGCCTGAAGTGTTAGAAAAAATTACAGGCTATAAGCTTGCCAGAGGAATGCTTTGTGCCATGCATCGTCCAAAACTGCCATTGCCGGAAGAGCTATGTAAAAATTCCAGAAGAATTGCAGTTTTAGAAAACGTTGTAAATCCAACAAATGTAGGGGCAATCTTCCGTTCGGCAGCGGCGCTTGGAATGGATGCAGTGCTTTTAACTTCTGCCTGCAGTGACCCGCTATACAGAAGGGCAATCCGCGTCAGTATGGGAACAGTCTTTCAGATACCGTGGGTTTATATTGAGACAAAGAGCAGAAAATGGCCGGCAGACGGAATGGATTTTTTACATGAATATGGGTTTAAGACAGTAGCAATGGCACTCCGGAATGACTCTGTGAGGATTGATGATAAAAAGCTGCACGAAGAGGAAAAGCTGGCAATTATTTTAGGAACAGAGGGAGACGGTCTTTTAGCAGATACGATGGCAGACTGTGATTATACGGTCAAAATTCCAATGAGCCACGGCGTGGATTCGCTCAATGTGGCGGCAGCAAGTGCAGTGGCTTTTTATGAGCTTGGCAGGTAAGGAGAAATAAAATGAAGGTGAGGAGAAAACAGAGCGTGTATCTGACAATTGGTTTGATATTAGCCGTAATCTGTCTGATTTACGGGATTTTAGTAGGGGCATTAGGCTCCGGCGGAACAAAGTTTTTTGTTGTCTGGATAGCAATAGCAGTTTTATTGCTCTTGTTTTGCGGTATATTGTATAC
>CAKRCJ010000320.1 GCA_934307185.1 uncultured Roseburia sp. | reverse complement strand
GCGAGACACTGTCCTCTGTAAGAAAAAATGTCTTCGCTGATAACCATACCGGGTTTTAAATTGCCAATCGAAATAATACTCATACAAAATCCTTCATTTTTATCAATATTTTAAGAATAGCATAAACAGATTAAAATGTGTAGATGTAAATTGACGAAAAATATGGGACGAAAGATTATTCTATACAAAATTAAATGCAAAAGGTATAATGTTTTATAGAATAAAGGGATAAGGCTGGTAGCAGGATGAACAACAAGGTTGCAGAAGGAAATTATAGAAAATTTGGTGCGGATAAGACGGTAGAAGGAATGACATTTACTTTTGCAGGAGATAAAGAGGACGTGTGTGCCATTCTTCTTTATGATGACGCGCTGAATGTGAAAGAGAGAATAGAGGTGCCGGAGGAATACTGCCGGGGAGCGGTGCGCTCAGTATGCATTGGCGGACTGGATGCAGGGAAGCTTAGATACAATTATGAAATTAATGGCGAGGTTTTTACGGATCCATATGCAGAAAAAATAATAGGCCGCAGGAAATGGAATGACAGAAAGAGAAAAGAGCAGGATTACATAATATGCGGCGGTTACGAGGATTTGTCTTATGAGTGGACAAAGAACGGACTGCCGGAAATAGAAAAAGGAAAAATGGTAATGTACAAGCTGCATGTCCGCGGTTTTACAATGGACGCGGGATATAAAGCAGCGAAAAAAGGAACTTTCGCAGCAATTGAAGAGAAGATACCGTATTTAAAACAGCTTGGAGTGACAACCTTGGAACTGATGCCTGCTTATGAATTTGAAGAGCTAGAGCATAAGAAAAAGCAAAAGCTTCCGGAATATCTGAACTGGGAAGGAAAAGAGGACGATTTAATGAAGCCGCAGATGGAAGAGGATGCGGTAAAGTTAAATTACTGGGGATATGCCAAAGGATTTTATTTTGCACCAAAGGCATCCTATGGCAGGGAGAAAAATACGGCAAAAGAATTTAAACATTTGGTGGATGTATTACATCAGAATGACATGGAATGTGTGATGGAGATGTATTTTGAGCCGGAGGAAAATCAAAATCTCATTTTGGATGCGCTGCGTTACTGGGTGGCGGAGTATCATATGGATGGGTTTCATCTTATCGGGGAGAACATTCCGATTACTGCGATTGCACAGGATCTTTTTTTGAAACGGACGAAGATTTTTTATCACAGCCTTCCGGAATTTGTATGGACAGGAAAAGAAAAATACCCGCATTTATATTTATACAATGAGGAATATCTTTATGCCGGCAGAAAACTGTTAAATCATCAGGGCGGTTCGTTAACGGAATTTTGCAACCAGCAGAAAAAGCAGAATGCAAATCTTGGATTTGTTAATTTTCTGGCGAATAACAATGGCTTTACACTTGCGGATGTATTCTCCTATTGTGAAAAACATAACGAAGAAAATGGCGAGGATAACGCAGATGGCCCTAATTATAATTTAAGCATTAATTGTGGGGCAGAGGGACGGACAGGCAGAAGATATGTCAAAGATTTAAGAAGAAAACATATTTATATGGCATTTTGCATGCTGTTCTTTGCACAGGGTGTGCCGTTGATTTTAGCAGGGGATGAATTTGGTAATTCGCAGCAGGGAAATAATAACGCATACTGTCAGGATAATAAATCAGGATGGGTGAACTGGAAAAATCTGCTTAGTGAAAGCAGACAGGAGCAGTTTGTGGAAAAGCTTTCCGGGTTTAGAAGAGAGCATCCGGTCATTCGTATGGAGCAGCCGATGAAGTTTAATGATTATCTGCATAAGGGCTGTCCGGACGTATCTTATCATTCGGATAATGCGTGGGTTTCTGCATTTCCCGAGGAAAAGGCAGCTTTTGGAGTCATGTATAATGGAAGCTATGCTAAAAAGGAGGACGGAACATCGGATGATTATATTTATATTGGATACAATTTCCAGACGGGAATAAATGAACTTGCACTTCCGAAACTCCCGGACAAGAAGAAATGGTATTGCGTTATGGATACTGCAAAAGAGGGAGAACCATTTTTGGAAAAGGACAGACTGCTGGAAAATCAGCATAAAATTGTGACAAAGCCACAGTCTGTGATTGTATTATTAGGAAAATAGGAAGTAAGGAAAATGAAAATCTGGAAACATTTTTGTACCATTAATCATCATAAAATGCTGGTAATGAAAGGATGTTTTAAGGTCGGACTATACAAACAGGGGCTTTTGCATGATTTGTCAAAATACAGTCCGACAGAATTTGTTGTCGGCTGTAAATATTATCAGGGGAACAGAAGTCCCAATAATGCAGAAAGAGAGGCAATCGGGTACTCCTCGGCATGGCTTCACCATAAAGGAAGAAACAGGCATCACATGGAATACTGGATTGATTATGGCATTCCGGAAAAAGGAGAGGAGCATAAAGGACTCTGTGGAATGAAAATGCCAATCCGCTATGTCGTTGAGATGTATATTGACCGGGTATCTGCTTCTAAAAATTATCAGAAAGAAAAATATACCAATGCCAGTGCGTTAAAGTATTATGAGAATGGAAAGCAGTATCATGTGCTGCACGATGACACAAGGGCGTTACTTGAGCTGCTTCTTACAATGCTTTCTGTCAAAGGGGAGAAAGAGACCAACCGCTTTATTAAATATGAGATTTTAAAGAATAAAATCCCATATGAAAAGCAGGTATTAGATCAACTGAAAAATCAGCTATAATAAAATATCAGGGAAAAGCGACTGCATATCTTCCGGTAGGGGAGCCGTAAAACAGAGAGGCTCCTTTGTGATCGGATGGGAAAAGGTAAGCCGGTAGGAATGCAGTGCCTGTCTTTTTATTTTCGAAAAATCCGGATGATAGAGAAAATCCCCGATTAAAGGATGCCCAATCGATTTCATGTGTACACGGATCTGGTGGGTGCGTCCGGTTTCTAATTTCAGCCAGATGAGCGAAAGCCCATTTTTAAAGGCTATTCTTTTATAATGTGTAATTGCAGTTTCTCCGTTTCTATAATCAATCTGCCGTTCAATGGTAGA
>CAKRCJ010000319.1 GCA_934307185.1 uncultured Roseburia sp. | reverse complement strand
CCAGAGACACAAGGATTTTCAGTCCTTTGCTCTACCAACTGAGCTAACTGGGCTTGTTGCTCACAACAAAGATTATTTTAATAGAAGTAACCTTTGTTGTCAAGCAAAAAAATGATAAATACACAAAAAAATGATAAATACACAAAAAAATTTAGCGGTAAGGAAGAATATCCTCACAATAGCAGCGTAATACCTCACCGACACTCCACGCCTGTGCATAGCAGCCTCTCGGATTGTGAGGAGCATCTCCGTCAAAAATTTCGGAAATCGAGCCGATACAGCCGGAGTCTGTCAGATGCTTTGCAACAGGTTCTAACATTTCAAGTGCAGAGGCTGTCGCTTCTTTTGAATGTTTATTTACTTTTAAGTAGGCGCTGATAAATCCGCCAAGCAAAAATCCCCAGGCAGTTCCCTGATGATACGCCGCATCACGTTTTGGGAGAGATCCGCAGTAAATGCCATGGTAATCCGGGTGTTCTGGTGCCAAAGAACGGAGTCCGCAGCCGACAAACAGTTTTTCTTTTACAATGGAAACAACTGCTTTTTCTTTTTCCAAAGAAAGAAGGGAAAAAGGAAGGGATACGGCATAAATCTGGTTTGGACGGATATGGTCATCCGGTTCATCCCCGTCAACAACATCAAAAAGACACTGATTTTTTTCGTCCCAGAATTTTGTGCAGAAAGAGGTTTTTACCTGTGCTGCGCGCGTCAAATATGGGGAGGCATCTTCGTTAAAATGTTCACATAAAAATGTCATAATATTTAACGCATTGTACCAGAGAGCATTAATCTCCACCGGTTTTCCGTGGCGTGGGGTTGCAACCCAGTCGCCAACGCGCACATCCATCCATGTAATCTGGTCTAAACCGCTTCCGGCGTGGATTAGTCCGTCCTCCTCCATATAAATGCTGAAATCAGTTCCGTTTTCGTAGGCATTAATAATTTCCTTTAAATGTGGGAAAATCTGTTCTTTTACAAACGAGTAAGCCTCTTTTACCGGGTTATAGTTTAAGTATTGGTAGACCGCATAAAAGTACCAGAGGGAAGCATCTACTGTGTTATAAAGCGGAGGCATATTATCGTCCGGGAACATGTTTGGTACAATTCCGTTGTGGATATACTTTGCAAAGGTCAGAAGAATTTCCTCTGCCTCTTTGAAACGTTTCGTGCAAAGTGTTAAGCCGGTAAAGGCAATCATTGTGTCTCTGCCCCAGTCGGTAAACCATGGAAGACCGGCAAGCACTGTCATCATTTTTGTTGACTCGCGGTAAGTAAGGAACTGGTCGCTCGCAAGGACGAGTTTGTCGGCAAAGGCGTCGTTGTAAGCTGCTTTTTTTAGAAGCGAATTGTAATACCGGGCATTTTCTTCCAAAATGAAAAAAGCGGTTTCAGCGGAAATATCGGCTAAACGTTCGTCAACAGGTCCGATGCTGCATAAAATGGAAACTTTTTTTGTACAGCCGGCAGGCACATTGAGGGAGACATCAAACGGGGTGAAATGGCTGTCAAGTCCGGCAGTTTCCAAATCCACCTCGGTCTGTAACTGCATATCCGTATCGTAAAGCTCGTTTCGTTTTACAAAGTGTCCTTCACTGACCTGAAAACGAATGGCAAGCTTTTTATTTTTTTCCGGGATAAGATAAAGCGTGTTTCCCTCGATAAAAGTCTCAAACACTAAAGTGTCCGGTGTACTGCTTTCGCTGTGCTCCCTGTAATTAAACAGCGGTGTGAGCGTAAAAACAGAGTCCTCACTGCCACCGGAAAGCTCATAGGAAACGGCACAGACATTTTCCCTTCGTTTTAAAGCAATATGCTTTTGGAAGGAAAAGCCGTCCGCTTTATATTCGTAATGAATGTTTCCGTCATAAGTGAAAGCAGCGAGATAATTCTGGCCATTTGCGTAGACTGTCTGTCCGTTTGAAAGATGCTGTGAGGTTTCAAAAGAAACAGATTTCTTTTCCGTTGCAACAGCCTCATTTATTTTGGAAAAAACAAGATAGCGCTCAATTGGCGCATGGAGGCTTGCAATCAGATACCCCTGGTGTGTGCGGTTGTGCGCACCGATTAGAGAGCTGCCGGCATAGCCGCCGATGCCGTTTGTGACAGCCCATTCGCGTTTAATTCCATCAGAAAATGTAGTCCAGTCGTTTTTGGTATAATGATAGGTAACCATAAAAAATCCTTTCCTGCCATTGCTCTGGCATATAAATTACGAAAAAATACGAAAACTCTATAAGATAATTTTACACGATAAAAAGGAAGTTGTATAGAGCTTCAAAGAAACTGTTCTTAAAAATATATAAAATCGGTCACAATATCTCGCAATTATTGGAAAAATCAGATATAATAGGAATTACGAGATTTATTTGGAGGAAATTATTATGCATGAAAAATTAGTTATTGTCCCAAGAAAAAATGCAGGCGGACATAAAATAGGAATGATTGTATTTTTTGTTCTGACCTGCCTTTGCCTGTTGCTTTCGATGTTCGTAACACCGATTATTTTTCTTGTTCCAACTATTTTGTTTGGAGTTATGTGGTATCTGTTTGCATTCCGCAGTGAAGTAGAGTATGAATACACCTATTATGACGGTGACCTTCACTTTGCAAAGATAAAAAACAAGAGTAAAAGAAAAAGGATTGCAAATATTAATATGGAAGATGTCATGACCATTGCACCAAAGGGTGACAGAAGCGTCTATAAATATGAGAATGACAAAAATATTACCTTTAAGAATATTGCTTCCGGTGAGCAGGGAAACAAAGTTTACGAGCTTGTCTGTAAAGGGGAAAAAGGAATCGAACGTTTTGAGTTTGAGCCAGACGAGGATATGCTTAATGAGATTATGGTGAAATATCCGAGAGCGGTCATAAAATAAGAAGTTAGCCATAGCAGACGAATGAATGAGTAGTCTGCTGTGGCTTTTTTTGTTCTATCCATTAGATAATTATGAAACTCAAATTAGGATAGCTATGATTGTACAAAATGAATAAAATCATCGAAGACACACTTGCGTTACGTGTCGCTCGCAACGGTACTAAGCGACC
>CAKRCJ010000318.1 GCA_934307185.1 uncultured Roseburia sp. | reverse complement strand
CCGACACAAATAGTACATTCATAATACCGATACCGCCTACGATAAAGACAATGACTGCCATCGCAATCAGAAGCATCGTAAGTATCTGATTAGACGCAGATGCCGCCTCCATTTTGCTGCCGGCATCTTCAAACGTAAATTCACAGTTTTCGTATGACCTGGCAAGAACTGCTGTCACATTTTCAATGACGGTATCGATGTCGTTTACATCTTCCGCAATAACCGTAATCGTTGGGTCTGCATTCGTTCCAACAATATATTTAATTCCTGTCTCATATGGAATAAAGATGGCATCGTCCGGGCTTATTCCAGAAGAAACTGTACCCATAGTCTGTAAAACTCCGTTTACCACATATTGTCTGTCATCAATATAAATCACACTTCCGTATGCATCTATCGCACTTCCGAAAATTTCTTCTGCAACCGTTGCACCTAAAATACATACTTTTTCTTTGTTTTCATCGTCCGCATCAGTAATAAATTCTCCGACGGAAATCTCTAAGTTACTCATCAATGCATAGTTTTCTTTTACGCCCGCAAGCGTATATATATCTGCCTCCTCCAACTCGCCGCCATCTACCGATGCCCTCGTTGTATAGGAAATCGTCGCGTCTGAAATTCCACCGGCGAAGGTTAAAATATCGTCGACATCGTCCATGGAAAGTGTAATATCCTCCTGGTTAATTAATGTCTCGTCGGTGTTGTCCATCTGTGGGGCGCTTCCGCCATCTCCATTGCTATCCATCTGCGGGGCGCTTCCGCCATCTCCATTGCTGTCCATCTGCGGGGTGCTTTCACCATTTCCACTGTTATTCATCTGCGGCGCACTTCCACCTCCTCCTAAACTGTCTCCCATCTGTGGACCTCCGCCACCGCTGTCTCCGCCGCCCGGTCCGAAGCCACCGGAAAACTGGCTGTTTCCTCCGTCATAAGAAATATCAATTGCTCCTGCATTTAAGTTTTTAAACTGGTCGGCAACATCTGCCTGACCACCTTTTCCAATTGCAATTACCATCACAATCGTTGCCGCACCCACAATAATACCAATTGAGGTCATAATTACTTTAAATTTATTCTGCGTAATATTCAGCCAGACCAGCCGTAATAATTCTTTTCCTCTCATGATGCTGCCACCTGACTTTCAATTAATACGGTATCCCCTTCCTCTACACCTGACTGGATTTCAATATTTACCCCATCTGTAAAACCGGTTATTACCTGTACTCTCTCGATTGTACCGTCCTCCCTTTTGATATCCACATAAGTATTGTCTGAGTCTGTAATAATTGCCTTTTGGGATACATAAATAACATCTGTAACCTGTTCATCATAAAAAGTGACATTTCCGGTCATATCCGCATATACTTTTGAAGTGTCTCCATTAAATAAAACCGTGACATCATAAGATACGGTAGAAGAACCACTCGAAGAGGTTGTATCCATTCCGGTCACTGTTCCGTCAAAATATTCATCTTCATAAGCGTTTAATGAAATGCTGACCGCGTCACCAACCGCAATATCTGAGATGTCTTCCTCAGAAGCCGACACTGTCATTGTGACAGATGTGCTGTCGGTATAAGAAGCGATTGCAATGGACGATGAAAGGGTATCTCCTTCTTCATATCCGAGTTCTGTAATCATTCCTGAATACTTTGCATAAATAATGCCATCACCGACAAAATCATTAAATTGCTCTAATTCCTCTTTTGCATCGCTTAACGTATCTTTCGCATCACTTAAATCACTGCTTACTCCATTGATGTCAACCGAATACTGGGCATCTGCATTGCTGTAATTTAACATAGCCTCCTCATACGTCTTTTTTGCCTCAATGGATTTTGTTGTATAATTGTTCTGCGCTTTAATCAACTGCGCCTGCAATTTTTCATACTGTTTTCCGGCTTCCTCTAATGCCTCCTCATTTTCGGTATATCCTTCATTTACAAGGTTCAGATAAAAATGATAGGTTTCGTACTGCTCTTCTAATGCTTCTTGTGCCTCGTCAATGGCGTCCTGTAATTCTTTGATGGTCGCATTATAGTTCGCTTCTGCGACAGAACCATTTGCCACGGTGCTGTTATAACTATAGTCTGCGCTTAACTGCTGTTTTGCGGAGGATACCTGCACCTCGCTTAAAGAAGTGGATGCAGATGTCACCTCCTCCTGTAATTCGCTCCGGTAATCCTCAATGCTTTCATCGGAAATTTTTAAAATAGGCGTTCCCTCTGTCACGTATTGTCCAACAGTGACATATATTTCTTCCACCTCTAACGACGCCGAAGAACTGCCTGATGAGTTCGAACTTGTGTTCATCATTCCCATGGTGTTTGACGAAGAGCTTCCCGATAAATTTTCATAATCGATTTCCTGTGACACTGTTCCTACCGTAACGGAACCGCTCTCTGTCACACCTGTCATAAGCGTTCCACGCTTTGCAGTTGTTTCCTTATATACAATTTCTGCATCTGCCGCACTGGCATTTTCATAACTTATAATTCCTGCACCTGCAATGCACACAGTTACGCACAAGGCTGCTATTATGATTTTTACTTTCTTTTTTCCGGACTTCATTTATTCTTCTCCTTCTTCCTTCTCTGTTTTCCATCGTACTGTTACGGATTGTCCCGAGCTGATTGCTCCATCAGTATTATCCACCTCTACCAGAACGGTATAGGTTACATTTGATACACCGTTTCCAGTTGTTGCCGCTGATGCAATGGAATACACCGTTCCCTCTATGCTCTGTCTTTCCATGGAACTAGAAATACTTACCTCAACAGTATCTCCAACCGCAATATCTGTAATATTTTCCTGGGAAACCTCCAGTGAAATCCAGATGGTATCTGTATCATAAAAGCTTACTAACGCGGTATCTGCCTTTAATACATTTCCCGCAGAATAAGTTACCGCTGCGATAGTGCCGTCCTCTGTTGCTAAAATAACTCCATTCTCCAGCGCAAGCAGTGCACTCTGCTGTTCCTGCAAATCCTCTAACGTTTCTTCTGCCTCTGTCACTGCACTTTCCAGTTCCGTAATGCTTGTGTTGTAC
>CAKRCJ010000317.1 GCA_934307185.1 uncultured Roseburia sp. | reverse complement strand
GGATATATGGCTGTGCATCAGACTCACCCTTCCATAATTCGAAGGAAACATTTAAGTTCGCATAGTTTCTCTTTAAGTCAGTCACAGATACATTTAAAATGTGCTTTAACAGTGCCTGATAGCCGCGTCTTCCATGCTGAAGCTCAAAGGTTGCCTGCATGGCTGCTTCCTTATAAGCTTCGTCCTCTTTGGATTTTTTGCTGGCAGTCGGATAAATCTCCTCTAATTCCGAAATGGTAAATGGTGCTTCCTTTGGATATTCTCCTTCATACGCCTCATCAAAATAAACCAATTCCGGCCTTCTTAATTTCAGCTCTGTGATAATCAGACCCATCTGAAGTCCCCAGTCACCTAAATGCACATCGCCAATCACATTATGTCCCATAAACTTGCCGATACGCTTTACACTCTCACCGATAACCGCAGAACGCAGGTGTCCGACATGAAGAGGCTTTGCAACGTTTGGTCCGCCGTAATCAATCATAATTGTTTTCGGTGCTTCTGTTTTTTCACAGCCAAAGCGTCCGTCATCCTCCTGCATTTTCGCAACATAATCTGCAAGATAGGCCTCGTTGATTTTTAAATTCAAAAAGCCCGGCTTTACAGAGTCTGCCATGGAAAAGATTGGGTTTTCTTTCAGCTTTTCCACGACTTCATCGGCAATCATAAATGGAGCCTTTTTGTATTCTTTTGCGGCTGCCATGGCACCGTTACACTGATATTCACAAAGGTCTGGTCTGTTAGACAAAGTAACCTTTGCATATTTTGCATCATAACCACATTCGGCAAATGCTTTTGTTACTTCATCCGTAATCAAATCCAAGATTTTTTTCATAACTTGTTTCCTTTCGTTTTCTATTATGGTAAGGTATCTGTTGTTTTTCGTTCAAAGATACATGCTAATTTTTAATTCTATACATCATTTTGGAAATTGTCAATTTTTTTAAGAAAAAACTGCCGGAAAGACAATTCTTTTTATCGAATTGCCTATCCGGCAGTCTGTAACCTTCTTTATTTTTTATATTTCATTTTTGAAAATAACATTTCTGTATTTGTTCAGAATATTTAACAAAATGGAACCTAAAATGCAGCAGCAGATCACTTCTCCTGCTCCGACGGTCAGCATATAAAATGGAATTGCTACATCATGTCCGTTCACTACCATTGCCAGTCCGTATCCATAACGTAATACAAATGGAATGATAATCATATTCGCAACGACCGGGGAAAGCGTACATAAAAACTTATGCTTGCGTAATAAGTATGTACCAACTGCGCCAAGTAAAGTTGCAAGACTTCCGAATATAATATCCCAGATTGCTGCCCCTGTAATAAAATTGCTGAGCAGACAGCCAATTGCAAGTCCCGGAATTGCTGCCGGTGTAAAAAACGGTAAAATGGTAAGTGCTTCGGAAACTCGTACCTGAATGGCACCGGAAGCCAGGTTAAATGCACTGATAAAAACGGTCAGTACAACATAGATTGCTGCGATAAGTGCAGCCTGTGTGATAAATAATACCTTTTTGTTTCTCATTATTTTTTTCTCCTTTAGTTTTGTTTTTCGTCAGGAAGGTTTCGAACTGACGTAAAAAAGCCATTGTGCAAAAATATTTTTACACAACGACTTATAAAATAGCATATTCTTAATGAATTTGCAACCAAATTTTCTTCCTGCTGCAGCTGATTACAGCCACACGCTTTAATCCTTGCGCTCTTTCTCAATAATATTCTGAAGCCTTACATCCTTCTCCCTTAAAATCTGTTCAATCTTCGCCTTGGAAATCTGCTCCTTTGTCAGAATGTTTTCCTGCTGCGGCTCTGTATTCTGGCAACTCTCCTCTTCTGCCCCATAATCGGATGTTTCCTTTTTATAGCCTGCCTGCTCTCCCCTGTCGATTACCTCCGGCATTCCATAAGCGACATTCCACGACTTTATAATACTCCGCTTCATCTTATCCATCTGATTTTTTTTATCAATTAAATCTTTCATCTTATGCACCTGACTTTTTTGTTCATCTATTTGAATTATTAAAATAGCTTTCCTAATAATTTTTTCACCTGTCTGAAATAAGTATATCATTTTTTTTCATTAAAAAAAAGTAAATTTCTGTATATTTTCATCTAAAATTCCACATCCTTTTTACTATCACTTTACATCAAAAAATTGATTTGGAGGATGAATTTATGCCGTCATATAAGGTTGAAATCTGCGGTGTCAATACAGCAAAATTACCAATACTAAAAGAGGAAGAAAAAGAAGCACTTTTTGCCCGTATCAAAGAAGGCGACGCACAGGCAAGAGAAACTTACATCAAAGGAAACCTGCGCCTTGTTTTAAGTGTCATCAAACGCTTTTCAGGAAATCACGAGAATGTAGACGATTTGTTCCAGATTGGATGCATTGGTCTTATCAAATCTATCGATAACTTCGACCCTACCATCGGTGTCCGTTTTTCCACCTATGCTGTTCCTATGATTGTAGGTGAAATTCGGAGATACCTGCGCGACAACAATAGTATCCGTGTCAGCCGTTCCCTTCGTGACACTGCCTATAAAGCAATTCATGCAAAGGAGGTTCTTTCCAAAAACTCCTTTAAAGAACCAACCATCCAGGAAATTGCAAAAGAAGCCGGTTTAGATGCCGAAGAAATCCTTTATGCATTAGATGCCATCCAGAGTCCGGTCAGCCTTTACGACCCGGTCTACACGGACGGTGGAGATACTTTATATGTAATGGACCAGATTAGTGACAAAAAAAATAAAGAAGAAAACTGGGTAGAAAAGCTTTCTCTTTCCGATGCCATGACGCATCTTTCCGAACGTGAAAATTTTATCATAAATCTTCGTTTTTTTGAGGGAAAAACACAAATGGAAGTGGCGGATGAAATTCACATTTCCCAGGCACAGGTAAGCCGTCTGGAAAAATCTGCATTAAAAACCATCCGCCAGTATCTCACATTATAATTTTATAATTTTATATTTTTATAATTTTACCTTCTCCATTTATCGCAAAGTGCATTAATCTGGTCTGCAAATTTTGCAAGCTCTTTGTT
>CAKRCJ010000316.1 GCA_934307185.1 uncultured Roseburia sp. | reverse complement strand
TCAAAGTCTTGTATTTAGCCACTTTGAAGATGTCGAGAGGAGATATAAAGCAAATGAGCAATGCGATAGCAAGGAAAAGAAAGAAGATGCAGCCGCTAGGATATAAAGATGATGTCCACATTTTTAACCAACAGAAAGTGCGAATGATGAATTATGCAACAGAGCTTGCTGAAAAAACATTTTCAGACATAAAACTTGTAGCATTCAATGTTTTGCATGACAAATTCGGATATGGACAGAAACGCTTGATAATGTTGGAAGAGAAAGTAAACAAGTTAATGGAAGGGAATACATCATGTGAAGAATTGGCAGTATTTTTACAGAAAAAAGGAATCGACTTAATGGAAGTGGACATTCCTCAACGTGATTTGATGGGTTTTCAAGATATAGCTTATAACAATAATATTCTTCCGTTAAAAAATAAAGTAAACGTGGTTCTTGGTGCAGTATCGGATTTTATTGTGCTTTCTGCTACATCATTAATGGAAATGAAGCTTTCTAAGCGGCAGTTAATGGAATATGTTGACTGGATCCGGTACTACATCAACAGCTTGTCACAGAAGTATCTGGACATGATCGATGTTGCAAGCGTGCTTTATCACGAATGTAATTATTGTGATATTCGCTTTGTTGGAAAATTCCGTGAAATTTGAGGTGCTGCCAATGGGAGAAATGACAAAGACAAGCGTGAAATACTGCCGGAAATGTAAATATGCATACAAACACAACCAGACAGAAATCATGTGCGGATATTATTTACAGACCAGATTAAGGCGTGGGTGCCCGGTTGGGATGTGCGATAAGTTTGAGAAGAAAGGCAGAAAGAGGAGGGTACAGTTGAAATGACAGATGAAACCAAGCAGGAAATAGAAGCGGCATTGATGTTGTTAAAAAATACACTGATAAGAAACGGTGTAAGCATAGCACTTGCAGGAAGTGACGATACCGGAAAAGACGATGGATGCATTATGTTTTTTGATACCGCAGAGTATTGTCGCACCGGGAAATTTAAAGGGATATCTGTTAAAACAATGGATTTAGTGAGGTAGAAACATGAAAAATGGAATACATCCAGAAGGATATGCAGTAACAAGTAAAAGGACGAATGCAGACCGGATCCGGAGCATGACGGATGAGGAACTTTTAGATTTTCTTTGTTCAATCGAAACATATGAACAGGGTAGTGTAAAGACCATTGAGGGCAGCGTAGCAATGTGTTCTGTTACAGATGTGGAACAATGGCTTAAGGCGGAAAGTGAGGGATAGCATGGAGAGATTAACATATGTGACAGAGAATGGAGAAGTTTTATTTCATCCAGCAGATTTACCGGATGATGAGGAAATGACCATTACACAGCTTGCGGAGAATGGAAGATACAAGGATTTGGAAGAGATTGCAGAAAGACTTGCGAACAGAGAACAAGCCGAGGAACAGGGATTGCTTCTGCGGTTGCCGTGCAAGGTGGGAGATAAAATCTTCCTTGATTTTGCAGGATTTGGAAAAGATATAGACGAGTTTACAGTTAAAGACTTCCATTTGGATTGTTTTGAAGATGGAGAAACTATACTGTTTTGCGATTATGAATCAAATGATAGTACTTTATCTGGTCAAATTGATGTAATGGAATTTGGAAAGTCGGTATTTCTTACCAAAGAGGAAGCAGAAGCCAAGCTGAAAGAAATGGAGGGTGCTGATGATTAAAGGAAAGAAAGTAGTAATGAATGACAAATATTATGTGTCAGAGAAAAACAAAGGCAAGGTTTTTGAAGTTACAAGTGAGCCGTATAGTGTATGCGGAACCGTAGTTGTAAAACTGAAAGGTTTAAGTGGCTGTTATGCATTGGATGGATTAGATGAGGCGAAAGATTGGAAAAGGAGCAGATATGACGGAGAATGAAGCAATTAAGATATTGAAGAAAGACAGTTGTTATGAATGCGCACAAGGCACAAACAGCCCGTTTAATTGTGAATATTGGGAATGCAGAGTTGCGAAAGCTACTAGAGTGGCAATTAAGGCACTGGAAGAGGTTCAGAAGTACCGTGCAATCGGAACACCGGAAGAATGTCGGTCGGCGATGGAGAAACAGAACGTCAACAAGGAATTGGAAAGTCACGATGAAAAACACACTCTTGAATGTTGTATCAGCCTTATGCATGAATTGGTTAATAAGTTTGCAGAATGGTATAGATGGCAACATGGAGAGGATGCAATCGAGAAACTTGACAAGGAAGAGAGATTTTGCTTTAGAAAGTCATACTTCCGCATTGTACAAGAATTGTTCCTTTTTGGTACGCACCACTCCGGCGGTGCATCCACAAGAGCAAAGTGTGAGCAGTTAGGCATTGATAGCGCAGAAGAAATCGAATTTGATTGGAGCGATGAAGAATGAACGAAGAACTTAAACCATGCCCGTTCTGTGGTGGAACAGGAATAATTAAGGCAGTTAATAAAAATTATGGTCTTACTATTTGGTGTCAATGTAAAAAATGTAATGCAAGAACTGAAGGATATTGCCCCGATACGAACAACGAAGATACAACCATTGATAGTATTGAAAGCTGCAAAAATAGAGCTGTAGAAGCGTGGAACAGGAGGGCGAACGATGGGAAGATTGATTGATGCGGATGCATTTTTGCAGAATTTAATTAATTACGATATGGGTAGGAAAAGCCTGGAGGAAGTAATTAAGGCTATTAGAGAGCAACCGACTGCCTATGATCCGGATGAAGTTGTAAAAGAGTTGGAAGAGGAAACAGAATGGGCTTTCAACAGATATATAGACTGCCCGCATGACAATCCGAGATATGAAATATGCAGGGAACAGTATTACGAGAGAAAAAGGTGTCTGGAGATTGTGAAAGGCGGTGTGGTAGGTGGTAATTAAACCGATTTTATTCAACACAGAAATGGTTCGGGCAATTCTGGATGGAAGAAAGACATGTACGCGAAGAATTGTAAAGCCACAGCCTACGGCGCATTATGGGGCACAGTGTATAAAGCCACCATATTAGCCAGGAGATATCCTCTATGTTCGGGAAACATGGATGAATTATGCAGGAAGAACAATGTATAGGGC
>CAKRCJ010000315.1 GCA_934307185.1 uncultured Roseburia sp. | reverse complement strand
AACGGTAATGATGAATTACTGCAAGACACTGGACAAGAAAAAGTATGACTTGACAATTCTTGCTGGAAAACCAATTTCTGATAAGTACAAAAAAGAATGCAAAAAGTACGGAATTCAGTTGATTACGCTTCCATCACGTCATGAAAAACCAGGAAAACATTATATTGCATTGTGGAGAGCATTAAAAGAAGGACACTACGATATTTTACATGACCATGGCAATAGTTCAATGATGGCAGTTGAATTGACAATTGCAAAAATAGCGGGAGTTAAAAACCGAATTGCACATAGTCATAACAGTACCTGCCCTAATATGAGAGTGCATAAGATGTTAAATCCATATTTTAGAACAGTCTATACAAAGGCGCTTGCTTGTGGACAATTGGCAGGAAACTGGTTATTTGGAGAAAATAATTTTGAAATTTTGCCGAATGGTTTTCATACAAATGACTTTGCATTTTCTGAGAAAAATCGAAATGTAATAAGAAACAAGTTGGGGATAAAAAATCAGCTTGTTATCGGGCATATAGGTCGTATTAATAAACAAAAAAATCAAGAATACTTATTGGATATATTTGAAGCAGTAGCAGCCATTCAAGAAAATGCGATTCTGCTGATTGTTGGAACAGGACCAGATGAAGATAAAATTAAAGCACGGCTAAAAGAGCATCCATATAAGAACCGGATTATTCTATATGGAGAAACCGACAATCCAACGGCTTTTTACTCCGCAATGGATATGTTTGTATTTCCATCAAGATATGAAGGATTACCAGTCGTACTGTTAGAAGCTCAGATTTCGGGGTTGCCATGTATTGTTTCAGACAAAGTTACAAGAGAAGTTGATTTGGGTAATATAAATTGGCAGTCTATTGATGATAAACCAAAACAGTGGGCAAAGGTAATTCTTTCGGTTGAACATCGTTCAGATGAAGAACGAATTGCATATAGAAAAGAGCATTTAAAGGAAATACAGAATTATGATATTACGCAATCAGTGAGACAACTGGACAGAATATATACTGATTTGATAAAAGCACAAAAATGAGAAAGGAACAAGTTTATGAAACTGCCTTATAAGAACAAACTGTTCTTCATTTGCAAGAAGTAGAAAAATATTAGGGGATACATGGTTATGCATGAGTTCCCTAAACATGATTTTATAATGCTTCTTATGAGCTGTTTGAAAAAAAGATATATAGACATAACAGGGCTGTTGAATTCAATATAATTATTCATGATGTCCTGTGAGGAGGACATTATGAACAAATTTCAGTATATAAAGGAATTTGGCTTAAATATATTTACCGTTAAATCATTGAGACGAATTTTTCTAAAAAGTAATTCTGATTTTGCGTGGAAGCTGAATGACGTAAATGAGAGTTTGATTGAAAAGTTTCTTATAAAGAATGTTGAAAAATCTAAAAGTATGAATATGGAGATAAATCTAAAACCTTTAAAGAACAATGTACCGGAAGAACCTGTCTGGGTAATGTGGTACCAGGGGTTGGAAGAGGCTCCGGATATAGTGAAATGTTGTGTGGAAAGCATAAAAGAACACAGTGTAGGACATCAGGTCATAATTCTGACAAAGTATAATCTTTGGGATTATATTAAACTTCCGGATTTCATTATGGATAAATTTTCAAGGGGATATATATCACGAACACATTTAAGTGATATGGTTCGTCTCAATTTATTATATCTTTATGGGGGAGCATGGTTAGACGCAACATTATTGGTTTCAAATGATATTCCACAAGAGTATTTTCAGCAAGAATTGTTCAGCCTGAATTTTGGAAAAAAGACAAAAGACCCATCTCATGGACGCTGGACGACATTCTGTTTTTTTGCAAAGAAAGGCAACACTCTGATAGAAGAAACATTAAAGTATCATTATTACTATTGGGCACAGCAAAATTTTCCAGTAGATTATGTTATGTTTGATTACTTTATTAACTTCATTGCAAAGCATAATAAGACAGCAGAAAAACAGATTGCTGATATTAAGCCTACGAATGCATCCGTTTTTTTACTGGTGGATTACTTAAACGAGCCATATAAAGATTACAAGATTTTTCTTGCTGATAATAAAATCATATTTTCAAAGTTATCTTGGAAACGTCAATATGTGACATCTGTGCAGGGAAATCAAACAATTTATGGATACTTGTTCCAAAAGTATCTACAGGTGCAGGAAAAACATTTAAAGAATAAAGGAGAACAATTGTGGAATTGATTACAATCATTGTACCAGTGTACAATGTTGAGAAATATGTAAATGAGTGTGTAGACTCTTTGATAAATCAGACATATAAAAACATTGAAATTATTCTAGTCGATGATGGTTCAAAAGATAAGAGTGGAATAATATGTGATGATTATGCAGCATCAGATGCCAGAATAAAAGTTATCCATAAGCAGAATGAGGGTCTTGGATTTGCCAGAAATACAGGCTTAAAGTTTGCACAGGGAAAATTTGTAACATTTATTGACTCAGATGATAAGGCAGATATAGATTTGATTGAGAGATTAGAAAGGGCAATGTGTGATGTAGATGCTGATACCTGTATAGGTGGTTTTAAGCGGATTTCAGAAGATGGTACTGTCAGATATGAACAGAAATATAATAATGCAATATTCGAGTGTGAAGATGTATATAATAAATTATTTGCTAGAATGCTGGGAAGCGCACCGGATAAACATGATGCGATAAGAATGTCTGTGTGGAATGTATTGTATTCAATGGACATTATCCAGAAACATAAACTTGAGTTTCCGTCTGAGAGAAAATTTATTTCAGAAGATATTATTTGGGATTCTGAATATTATAAATATGCCAGTAGAGTTGTTATGGTTAACTCAACTGCTTACAATTACAGAGTTACGCCAGGGTCACTTACATTGAAATATAAGCCAGATATGTTAGAGAAAATATGTGTCTTGTATGATGAACTTTATAGTAAGGTTTCTGATGATAAAATTAAAATTGAAAGGCTTCAACGACAATTTTTAGTTAATCTGAGAGGTTGTATTAGTCAGGAGCGAAGGGCAGTATCTGATAAAAGTAATATAGAAATAAGG
>CAKRCJ010000314.1 GCA_934307185.1 uncultured Roseburia sp. | reverse complement strand
CAGTTAGCTCAGTTGGTAGAGCAAAGGACTGAAAATCCTTGTGTCTCTGGTTCGATTCCGGAACTGGGCATTGAAAAACTAAATATTATGGGGTATTAGCTCAGTCGGTAGAGCACTTGACTTTTAATCAAGTTGTCCGGGGTTCGAATCCCCGATGCCTCATTAAAAAGATAAGCATATGCTTGTCTTTTTTTTGTGCTGGGAGAAGTAGAACAGGATGCGGAAGGAGTCTGTCTGCCAGAGACAGAAACCGGAAATAGAACACATTTTATCCGATAGAAAAATTAAAAAGGAAAGGGCTTGACGTTTTTCAAGAAAACAATTATGATAGAAAAAACTACTTCAATACGTTGAAGTGTGAAAAACATAAGAATTGTTTTGGAAGTTTTAGTGAATTAAACACAGTCAAAACTATTTTTATGGGAAGAAAATTTTAAATAGCATAATTGATAGAAACGTGTGAAGAATAAATACTACATACGGGTGTGAAGAGTAAATGCTATATGTGGAGGAAAGACGAATGGAAATGGAAATGGAGTTCTTACGAAAGCTGCCAACTCCGAAGGAATTGAAGGAGCAGTTTCCGGTAAGTGCACAGATAGTTGCAACAAAAGCAAAGAGAGACGAAGAGATACGAAATATTTTTGAGGGAAAAGATGACCGGCTGATATTAGTAATCGGTCCTTGCTCAGCAGATAATGAAGATGCGGTAATTGATTATATATCAAGATTGAGAAAAGTTCAGGAAAAAGTAGAAGATAAGATTTTTATGATTCCACGTATTTATACGAATAAGCCGAGAACAATCGGTGTAGGATACAAAGGAATGTTACATCAGCCGGACCCGGAAAAAAAGGAAGATATGCTAAAGGGAATTATTGCCATTCGTGAGTTACATACCAGGGCAGTAAATGAAACTGGGTTTACCTGTGCAGACGAGATGTTATATCCGGAAAACCACAGATACCTTTCCGATTTACTTTCATATGTGGCAGTTGGAGCGCGTTCAGTGGAAGACCAGCAACACAGACTGACCGCCAGTGGTGTTGGCATACCGGTGGGTATGAAAAATCCAACAGGAGGTGATATTTCTGTTATGATGAACTCCATGATTGCGGCGCAGCATGGACATACATTTTTATATCGAGGCTGGGAGGTCAAAACGACCGGAAATCCATATGCACATGCCATTTTACGCGGATATGTTGATAAATTTGGAAGAAATATTCCAAACTATCATTATGAAGATTTACAGAATTTGCTGGAGCATTATGAGGATATCAATGCATCACAGCAGACGAAGTTAGAAAATCCGGCAGTAATTGTGGATACGAATCATTCCAACTCGGGAAAACAGTTTTTGGAGCAAATCCGTATCAGTAAAGACATTATGCATAGCTGCAAAGTATCGCCGGATATTCATAAACTGGTAAAAGGATTAATGATTGAAAGCTATATAGAAGATGGTGCGCAAAAAGTGAGTGAGCATTGTTATGGAAAATCTATTACAGACCCATGCTTAGGATGGGACAAAACAGAGAGACTAATTTATGAATTAGCTGAATTATGGTAGCAAAGATTTAGTAAAGAAAAGACCGGCACTTTAAATATGGGTGACGGTCTTTTCTTTGACAAACTGCGTAAAAAGACCATTTTTCGAATACAAAAGCGCAAAGTTGTATTCCAAAAACGCGGAAATAAAGTTGAAATATTTGGAAAATCTGTTAAGATAGCTAGTGGAATAAAACAGATTAAA
Source organism: uncultured Roseburia sp. (assembly GCA_934307185.1). Lineage (GTDB taxonomy): Bacteria > Bacillota > Clostridia > Lachnospirales > Lachnospiraceae > Roseburia. The sequence goes on along the minus strand of CAKRCJ010000314.1, from coordinate 1,328 downwards.
TAATAAGAGGTGTTTAGCATGAACAGTTATTTACTTTGTATCCCTTTTGCGGGCTTATTGCTCTGCATTGCGGTGATGCCACTAATCAAACCTGAATGGTGGGAAAAAAATCAGGCACTGGCAGTTATTGCATGGTCACTGCTTTTTATTATTCCATCAGTCATTTTAAACGGAGCAGGGGAAACAACGGAGACGGTTTTAGAGTGTATCGTAAATGATTACCTGACATTTATCGTACTGTTGTTTGGATTATTCTGTGTATCCGGTAACATTACACTGGAGGGAAATCTTGCAGGTTCTCCGGGTGTGAATGCAATGTTTTTAGCATTCGGAACATTATTATCAAGCTGCATCGGAACAACAGGTGCAAGTATGTTGCTTGTCCGTCCGATGATTAAGATGAATTCCTGGAGAAAAAATAAAGCACAGATTATGATTTTCTTCATATTTATGATTTCCAATATGGGTGGTTCTCTTACACCAATTGGAGACCCGCCACTGTTGATGGGATTTATGCGTGGGGTTCCATTCTTCTGGAGTTTACATCTGTTCCCTATTTTAATCTTTAATATGGTATTACTGTTAATTATCTTTTTCATCATTGATAGAAAACAGTATCGGAAAGATATAGCAAGTGGTTTACATCCTGATATCAGCAAACCAGGCGTGGAATTAAAGATTGAAGGTTTACATAATGTAATCTTCCTTGTAGCGATTGTTGTAGCTGTTATTTTAAGTGGTACACTTCCGGGGCTTCCAATGTTCCAGGATGCAGCAGGAAATGTATTAGGAATTAAAATTTTCAAATCAGTAGAGCTGACATTCCCGGCTATTATTGAAATTGTGATTATTCTTTTAGCAGCATTATTGTCCTTTAAGACAACAAGCGAGAAAATTCGTACCCAGAACCATTTTACCTGGGGAGCAATCAAAGAAGTTGCTGTATTATTTATCGGTATTTTTATCACAATGCAGCCGGCACTTGCATTACTTAAAACAATGGGACCAAATCTTGGAATTACAGAACCGTTTGAGATGTTCTGGGCAACTGGACTTCTTTCCAGCTTTTTGGATAACACACCGACCTACCTCGTATTCCTCACAACAGCAGGAACACTTGGATTTACATCCGGTATTGTTACAACCGTTGGTACAATCTCTGTAAAAATCCTTACCGCAATTTCCTGCGGTGCGGTATTTATGGGAGCAAATACTTATATTGGAAATGCACCAAACTTTATGGTAAAATCTATTTCTGATGAAAACGGTATCCGTATGCCATCCTTCTTCGGATATATGGGATGGTCACTGTGTATTTTAGTACCTGT
>CAKRCJ010000313.1 GCA_934307185.1 uncultured Roseburia sp. | reverse complement strand
CATCGGAGAGGAGGCTTTCGAAAAATATCTGTATGGGACCGTAAAGGATTTATACAATCCGCATCTTTTAAAAGATGCAGAGCTTCTGACGGATATTTTGAAAAAGAAAATTGAAGAGAAAAAAAGCATCCGGATTATCGGAGATTATGATATAGATGGAGTTATGTCAACCTATATTTTGTATCAGGGACTGACAAGATGCGGAGCAGCTGTTTCTGTACAGATACCGGACCGTATGAAGGACGGCTACGGCATTAATGAAAGCCTGATTGACGAAGCATGGCAGGATGGAGTTGACACCATTGTTACCTGTGATAACGGAATTGCCGCAATCAATGAGATTGCGCATGCGAAGGAACGGAACATGACGGTGCTTGTGACCGACCATCATGAGATACCGTACACAGAGGAAAATGGAGAGCGCACATTTTTAAGAAGTGCGGCAGATGCAATCGTAAACCCGAAGCAGGCAGACTGTCCTTACCCATTTAAAGAGCTGTGCGGAGCAGCAGTTGCCTGGAAGGTATTGCAGGTTTTATATGAAAAGATGGGATTTCCGGTAGAAGAAACCTATGAGTTTTTGGAAAATGTTGCTTTTGCAACGGTCGGGGACGTCATGAACCTTACCGATGAAAACCGGATTCTTGTAAAAGAGGGATTAAACCGGATTCATCATACAAAAAATCCGGGAATGCGGGCACTTATTTTTCAAAATCATTTGGAACCGCAGGATATTAACGCATATCATTTTGGATTTGTGTTAGGTCCATGCATCAATGCCAGCGGAAGATTAGACACTGCCAAAATTTCGTTACGCTTATTTTTACAGGAAAATGAGAGCGAAGCGGCACAGATTGCTAAAACATTAGTGGAGCTGAATGTCCAGCGAAAAGATATGACTGCAGAAGGCGTGGAGCAGGCAAAAAGCCTTGTCGAAGAAAAATATAAGGAGGACAAGGTCCTTGTACTGTATCTCCCGGAAATCCATGAGAGCCTTGCGGGAATTATTGCAGGACGCATCCGCGAAATTTATTATAAACCGGTATTTGTTTTAACCAAAGCGGAAGAAGGCGTAAAAGGATCCGGAAGGTCGATTGAAGAATATTCCATGTATGAAAGGCTTTGTGAGTGCAGGGAGCTTTTTAGCAAATTCGGAGGACATCCGATGGCAGCGGGACTTTCCCTGCCGGAGGAAAATGTGGATATTTTCCGCCAAAAAATAAATGAATGTGCAAATCTTTCCAAAGAAGATTTAATTCCAAAAATAAAAATTGATATTCCGATGCCGGCAGGATATGCCGACACAGCACTTATAAGAGAGTTTTCCCTCTTAGAGCCTTACGGAAAGGCAAATATCAAACCGCAGTTTGCAGATAAAAATTTAAGCATTGCAAGAGCATTTGTGGTCGGAAAAAATCAAAATGTGTTAAGACTTAATCTGCTGACAGCAGATGGAAAAAGAGTTTCAGCAATCTATTTTGGCGATATTGAGGCTTTCAAGTCATTTTATGCAGAAAAATTTGGAAATGAAGAGTTAGAGAAGGCTTTTTTGGGAAAAGAAAATAAAATCAGAATACAGATAGTGTACTATCCCGAAATAAACGAGTATAATGGAGTGGAGAGTGTACAGGTGATTATTCGAAATTATCAGTAATAACTGGAGGATTACATATGTTCGGAGCAAAAAGAGAGAGACAGTTAGAAAATGAGCTTTTCTGGCAGCAGCAGGAAATGAACCATTTGCAGGCAAGACTGTCAGATGTTGCAATAAGAAAAGAAAATACAGAAGAGCTATTCGTCCAGATGACAATATCCAAAACAGAGTTAGATGAGACAATAAATCTTATATCGGAAGAGCTTGCACAGTTAAAAGGTGCTACAGAAGAAAATGCGGGACAGGCTGTGCTTTTAAAACAGCAGGTGAGCAGAAAAACAGAGCAGAATGAAAAACTTAAGGGGATGCAGAAGGAGCTGCTTAAGAGTGCTGTGGAGCAGAAAAATTCCATCGCACAGTTAGTGGAGCAGAACAAGCATTTTACAACGCCGATGAAGGCAATTACAGAAATTCCTTCCCTTGTAAAAGATACGAAGCAGGAATTAAAAGAAGATCTTGAAAAAATGTCAGATGCAGCAGAAGGAATGAGCGTTCTTGCTTTAAATGCGGCAATTAAAGCCGGAGGTCTTGGGGAGGAAGGAAAAGATTTTGTCCAGGCAGCAGAAGATGTCCGGGCTGCTTCGGAGCAATATGCAGAAGAGGTTTCTAATGTACAGCAGAAGATAGAAGCTTTTTGTGAAAAAATAAATGATGTGGAAGCACAGATTACAAGACTGAATGAACTGTTAAAAGAGAACAACATTTCCATGAACCGGCTGTTACAGGAAGAAGATAAGACCATCGAGGAAGAAACACCGGAGAACTTTACGGAAGAACAGAAAAATGTGGAAAACATTTTAGACTGTCTGGGACAGAAAGAGAATGAAATTTTTGAAATTCAGGAAAAAATTGGTTTAAGAATGGAGAAAATTTTAAAAGACTGGGAAGACCATAAGAAGAGCTCCGAAGAATTAGAGAGTATTATTTCAGGAATTGACCAGACAGTTTAGCAACAGGGATTGTCTGATTAAGAGTATAAATAATAAAAAGACGAGGGATAAAAATGACGAAAGAAGAAAAATTCACATTTCCGTCAACTGACGGAAAAACAACAATCCATGCTGTAAAGTGGATACCGGAGGATGGAAGCTATCAGGCAATTTTGCAGATTACACATGGCATGATTGAGTTTGTAGAACGCTACAGACCATTTGCAGAGTTTTTGACGGAAAACGGATTTATGGTAGTCGGTCATGACCATTTAGGACACGGCGATTCAGTGAACACGAAGGATGACTGGGGCTATTTTGCAGACAGTAATCCAAGTGATACTTTAGTTGAGGACATGCATAAGCTTCGTACCATCATCCAGAAAGAAAATCCGTCTGTACCATATTTTATGTTAGGACACAGCATGGGCTCTTATATGCTGCGGAAATATCTGACCGTTCATCATGATGATTTAAGAGGGGCAATCATCATGGGAACAGGCTGTGTAC
>CAKRCJ010000312.1 GCA_934307185.1 uncultured Roseburia sp. | reverse complement strand
CTTTGCGACAGCCTTTTGTTTAATACAAGCCTGCCGCTTAAATTTGAATATTCGAAAAGCAGTTTTTCCATTGACAGTGATGCGGATGAATCGGATATTATGGAAACAGCCATCGGACAGGGAAAAACAGTCGTAACACCGATACATATGGCGATGATTACAAGTGCAATTGCAAATGATGGGGTGCTTATGACACCATATCTCATTGACCATATTGAAAATTATAATGGTGTCGAAGTGGAAAGTTATGAACCAAAGGAATATAAAACATTATTATCGGAAGAGGATGCCGCCTTGCTTCAGTCTTATATGAAAGAGGTAGTGGCAAGCGGTACCGGTGAAAAGTTAAGCGGTGCAGGCTATGAAGCTGCCGGAAAAACAGGAAGTGCAGAATTTTCCACTGCCTCAAAAGCGTCACATTCCTGGTTTATCGGATATGCGCACAGAGAGGATAAAACAGATATTGCAGTTGCAGTTATCGTTGAAAATTCCGGTACAGGAAGCAAATATGCGGTTCCGATTGCAAAAAAAATATTTGATGCTTATTATCAATAAATAAGAGAATTTATCGAATATTTTCTAAAAGTTTCGTAAAGTTCTTCCGGTAGTTGTTGCGTGGTAATTTGAAAAGTATTATACTAATATCAATAGAAAAAACCACATCAGGAGGTATTGCAATGATTGAGGCAACAAGTTGTGGCGGTGTGGTAATATTTCGAGGTAAAATACTTCTCTTATATAAAAATTATAAAAATAAATATGAGGGATGGGTTCTTCCGAAAGGAACTGTTGAAGAGGGGGAAGAATTCAAGGAGACTGCAGCGCGCGAGGTTTTAGAAGAGACAAGCGTAGATGCATGTATTATTAAATATATTGGAAAAAGCCAATATACTTTTACCGTGCCGGAGGATATCGTTGAGAAGGAAGTTCACTGGTATCTGATGATGGCGGACAGTTATTACAGTAAACCACAGCGTGAGGAATATTTTGTTGATTCCGGATTTTACAAGTATCATGAGGCGTATCATCTGCTGAAGTTTTCCAATGAGAAGCAGATTTTGGAAAAAGCGTATAATGAATATCTGGAGTTGAAGAAAAACAATTTGTGGGGAAACCACAAGTATTTTTAAGTGTGAGGATTTACATGAAATGGTATGACGATTTGTATGTGGGAGAGAGCATCATACATAAGACAAACAAAATCAAATGGAAAATTCTTCACAATGCAGGACAGATTAATATTTATGTAATTACATTAGCATCAAACCGCGAGAATTTATTAGATATTATTCCTTCCCATGAGCTGCTGCAAAAAGGGTATCCGAAAAAAGAACTCTATGTGGTTGGTCTTGCAAAAGGATATGAGGAAGCAATCGAAGTTGCTGTATTGATTGTAGATGAGGTGTATCGCCAGACCGGGGCGTTTGATATTGCTTCTTACCTGAAAAGAAAACAGAGGATACATTCCGGGTGATTTCAGTTTTTCTCATGATATTAAAGGTAATCGGAATTGTACTTCTTACAATTTTATTACTTATTCTTTTTCTGATTGGTCTCATATTATTTGTACCGGTTCATTATTCCGTGAAAGGAACGATTGACAATAATTTTGAGGCAGAGGGAAAGATTTGCTGGCTGTTTTCAATTTTAAAATACAGTTTTTTGTTTCAGGAAAATGAATTTGATGGGACATTCCGTATTTTTGGAATACGCATCCATAAAAAAGAAGCGGTTACTGAGGAAGAACTAGAAGAGGATGTGACAGATGAAGCAGAAGATGCAGCTTCGGATGCAATCCGGGCGATGGAATTAGAACAGACGGACAGGAAAGAGCCAGCCCGGAAGACATCAGATAACGCATCAGAGCAGAAAAAAGCTTCTTCCCGCAGAAAAAAAACTTCCAGAGAAAGAAAAAAGAAGGATGAGAATTTTTTTCTCCGTATTAAGCAAAAATATAAAGATACAAAAGATAAATTTCTGGCATTGAAGAATATTGTGACAGATAAGAAAAACCAGTATGTTGTAAAAAAGATATGGAAAGAACTGCTGTATCTTTTGAAGCATTTTGGCTTTCGGAAAATAAAAACAAACCTGACATTCTCACTTGCAGACCCGGCGCTTACCGGTCAGGTATTAGGTATTATCTGTATGATGCCTTTTTTGTACCAGTATGAATTTGGACTGTATCCTGATTTTGAGTCGGAGCAGTATTATCTGAAAGGAACTTATGACATCAGGGGACGCATCCGCATCGTTCATATTTTACTTACTGTAATCCGTCTGTTGCTGGATAAGCAGGTGCGTACTTTTATTACAAAATTATTAAACAATAAAGATGCAGAATAATGAAAGGTGGTATTTATATGGGAGATAATAGTTTTCATACAACAGTAGAGTCTTTATTTAAAGGCATGGACAGTTTTATTACAACAAAAACAGTAGTAGGTGATGCCATTCATATTGGTGATACAATTATTCTGCCGTTAGTTGATGTTTCCTTTGGTGTTGCAGCCGGGGCATTCAGCCAGGAGAAGAAGAATAATGGTGCCGGCGGTATGGGCGGAAAGATTATGCCAAGTGCAGTTTTAGTAATCCAGAATGGAACGACAAAGCTTGTGAATATTAAAAATCAGGATGGTGTGACAAAAATTCTTGATATGGTTCCGGATTTTGTGAACAGATTTACTTCTAAGAAGGAAGAAAACAATCTGTCAGAGGATATTTCAGAAGAAGAAAATCAGGCAAAAAAATCTGCAGCAAAAGAAATGGAAGATATTTTAAAAGACTCTGTAAATAAAGAAGAATAGAAGTAGTAACGTCAGAAAAAAGACATATATTAATAATAATATATGTCTTTTTTGGTGCCTGAATGAAACGTATCATTGGATTTGCGTTATTCTTTTTTGGTCTGGGAATGTTTGCGATGTTTTTGATTCCAAGTGATTTTTGCGGGATATTGATTTTAATAGGATGTATCATGACAGGATATTATCTTTTCTGCTGCTGTTAGGCAGAAAAATATTTTTAGAGAACAAAGAATGTGCCTTGGCACATTCTCGCGCCTGCGGCGGTCGCTTGCGACATCTACCTTATACGCCGCAGTGC
>CAKRCJ010000311.1 GCA_934307185.1 uncultured Roseburia sp. | reverse complement strand
CAGGAAGCCTTGTTTCTTACACGACAGGTATTACCAATATCGACCCGATTAAATATAATTTGCTTTTTGAACGTTTCTTAAATCCAGAACGTGTTACCATGCCGGATATTGATATTGACTTCTGTTACGAGAGACGCAGCGAAGTTATTGATTACGTTGTGGAAAAATATGGAAAGGACTGCGTTTCCCAGATTGTTACGTTTGGTACGTTAGCGGCAAAAGGTGTCATAAGGGATGTGGGACGCGTCATGGACCTTCCATACAGTTTTTGTGATACCATTGCGAAAATGATTCCAAACGAGTTAAATATTACGATTGAAAAAGCATTGAAGATGAACCCGGAGCTTCGTGGTATGTACGAGTCAGATGAGAATGTCCGTACATTGATTGATATGTCAAAGCGTTTAGAGGGATTGCCGAGACACACCTCCATGCATGCCGCAGGTGTTGTGATTTCGCAGAAGGCAATGGATGAATATGTGCCGTTGTCGAGAGCTTCCGACGGAACGATTACAACACAGTTTATTATGACAACCATCGAGGAGCTTGGTCTGTTAAAGATGGACTTCTTAGGACTCCGGACGTTAACAGTCATTAAAGATGCGGCAAATCTGGTATATAAAAACCATGGAATTAAGATAGATGTCAATCATATTGATTATAATGACAACACAGACCCGGATGCGGTCTTAATTGATTATGATGACAAAAAGGTTTTAGATTACATTGGAACCGGAAAAACAGAAGGTGTCTTCCAGCTAGAAAGTGCCGGAATGAAAAACTTCATGAAGGAGCTGAAACCGAAAAGCTTAGAGGACGTTATTGCCGGAATTTCTCTCTACCGTCCGGGACCAATGGATTTTATTCCAAAGTATATTAAAGGAAAAAATGAACGGGAAAGCATTACTTATGAATGTAAGGAATTAGAGCCAATCTTAGAGCCGACCTATGGCTGTATTGTCTATCAGGAACAGGTTATGCAGATTGTCCAGGAGCTTGCCGGATATACAATGGGACAGGCAGATAATATCCGTCGTGCAATGAGTAAGAAAAAACAGTATGTCATTGATGCAGAACGCCAGAATTTTGTCTATGGTAATGAAGAACAGGGAATTAAAGGCTGTATAGCAAATGGAATAAGTGAAGCAGCGGCAAACAGAATTTATGATTCCATGGTCGATTTTGCGAAATACGCGTTCAATAAATCCCATGCGGCAGCTTATGCGGTTGTTTCTTACCAGACGGCTTATTTTAAATATTACTATCCGGTAGAGTTTATGGCTGCTCTTATGACATCTGTCATTGATAATGCGAGAAAAGTTTCCGAATATATTTTTACCTGCCGTCAGATGGGAATTAAAGTATTGCCGCCGGATATTAACGAAGGAGCCGGAGATTTTACTGCGGTTGGGAATGGTATCCGGTACGGGCTGTATGCAATAAAAAGTATTGGAAGACCTGTTGCAGACCTGATTTTGCAGGAGCGGGAGGAAAATGGAGAATATAAAACACTTCAGAGTTTCTTGGAGCGCGTATCCAGCCGGGAAGTAAATAAACGTGCAGTAGAAAATTTAATAAAAGCAGGAGCCTGTGACTGTCTCGATGGAAACAGGCAGCAGATGATGACGGTTTTTTCTGTGATTATGGATAATCTTGCCTCCGAAAAGAAAAACAGTATGTCTGGACAGATAACATTATTTGACTTAGTGCCGGAGGAAGAAAAAAAAGATTACGAGATAAAACTGCCGGATATGGAAGAATACAGCAAGGAAATCAAACTCGGCTTTGAGAAAGAGGTACTCGGCATTTATCTGACAGGTCATCCGCTAGAGGAGTATGAGACACGCTGGAGAAAGAATATCACAAATGTAACTGCGGATTTTGTCTTTGATGAGGAAACAAAAGAGGTGAAAATAAGGGACAATGACAAAGTTACCATCGGTGGAATGATTACAGAGAAAACAATTAAATACACAAAGAATAACAAGGTAATGGCATTCCTGACCGTTGAGGATTTGCTTGGAACGGTGGAAGTAATTGTATTTCCGAACAGCTATGAAAAGTATGGACACTTACTGAACGAAGATGAAAAAGTATTTATTACCGGAAGAGCTAATATAGAGGAAGACAAGAATGGAAAGCTTATCTGTGAAAAAATCGTTTCCTTTGAGAACGTAAAGCGTGAACTGTGGCTTCAGTTTGAGACAAAGGAAGCATTTGAACAGAAGGAAAAAGAACTTTACGAAATGATGCATGATTTTGATGGAAATGATTGTGTTGTGATATATATTTCGTCTATAAAAGCAATGAAACGCTTAGAGAATAATTACAATATTTGTATAAATGATGAGATTGTGAACAATTTGACGAACTTTTTGGGCAAAAATAATGTAAAAGTTGTAGAAAAGAGCATTGAAAAGCGAGCGTAAAGATATTAAAATAGGGTAGATTAGATAAACAGATATCTGTGAATGGGAATAGCAGATATTTAAATGGGTATATCTTTTAGGAGGGAACTATAAAATGGCAAAAGAAATTAAAACAATTGGTGTACTTACCAGTGGTGGAGATGCACCGGGAATGAACGCAGCAATCCGTGCAGTTGTAAGGGAAGCAATCGTAAAGGGACTCAAAGTAAAAGGCATCAAGAGAGGATACGCAGGACTTCTTCAGGAAGAAATCATAGATATGCAGGCAAAGGATGTATCCGATATTATAGAGCGCGGTGGTACTATTTTGCAGACAGCCCGCTGTATGGAATTTACAACACCGGAGGGACAGAAAAAGGGTGCTGAGATTTGTAAAAAACATGGTATCGACGGAATTATTGTAATCGGTGGTGACGGTTCCTTTAAAGGAGCACAGAAGTTAGCTGCTCTTGGAATTAATACAATTGGTCTTCCGGGAACAATTGACCTTGATATTGCATGTACAGAATATACAATCGGATTTGATACAGCTGTTAATACAGCAATGGAAGCAATTGATAAAGTACGTGATACTTCCACTTCCCATGAAAGATGCTCTATCATCGAAGTTATGGGCCGTGGTGCAGGATACATAGCATTATGGTGTGGTATTGCAAACGGTGCAGAAGATATTCTTTTACC
>CAKRCJ010000310.1 GCA_934307185.1 uncultured Roseburia sp. | reverse complement strand
CTGTAAGGCTCTCATGCCATGGTTCCATGCCGAAGGTTCCGGCACATGGTCCGTAAACCGCTGCTGTATCACAAATCGTATTCAGTAAAAATGTAAAATTCGTATTATCCGAATAACCCATATACCATTTCGGCTCTGCTGTCCTGATTTTTTCAAAATCAACGAAGTTCATCGTCTCACACATCATTTCTCCGCCACCGCAGGAAATCAAAATGTCGTTATCCACACTGCAATAATAACCGGTCAGCTCTTTTCCACAAAGCTGTGGTGTATTACTGATGCCGATTCCTTTGGCGGTATAGCAGTTTGGTCCAAAATCAAGACCATATCCCATTTCTTTGAATTTCTTCTGCGCATTTAAAAATGCGCTATAATATGGCTCTGTCGCACAGCCGAATGACGGCGCCACAAAACCAATGATTCCGTTTTCCGGTAAAAATTTTGGATATCTCATAAAATTTGTCTCCTCTTATCTTCCAAACCTATTAGAAATCACCACATAAAATACTTTTCCATAATACTGGTTTTCCACCACCCTGCCGCATGCCATGACAGGTCTTGCCACACCGACCGGCTGCTCTTTCTCCAGTCTCCGCTTGGCATTACAGAAAGTCTCCATGAACAGCCACCAAGTTCAAACGTATATTCCACTGGCATCTCTAATTCTTCCCCGGAGCTGTAAATCTCCTCATACTCCTTTGCAAGCGGAGAAGGTGTTTTCTCCATGCAATACGCATAACCAAAGTCATCTAATGCCTGTATGGAATTAGAAAAAATCTCAGGAACACGGATAATTGCAATCGTAAGTCCCCAGAAGCTGCTCTCTCCATCTGCATCTTCCAGAAAAACAGGATTTCTTATCACAATCCCTTTTCCACACTGATTACAACCTGCTCAATCGTCTGTGTGATATCCACTCCTGCATTTATCTCATCCACCATACGCTCTGCATAATTTCTCGCATTTAATTCGGCTTTGGTTCTAAGCTGTGCCTGATACACCTGATTTTCCTCGCTTACAGCACTATATGTCAGGATGGCTCCACAGACAAATACTGCAACCGGTATCAGCATTTTCCACTTTAAAAATTTTTCCTGTAAATGTCCCATTTTCCTATTCTTTCACTTTCCTATAAATGCAGGCTTCCATTAAGACCTCTTTCTTTTTTTACATTATCCGTCAATAATTTATAATATTCCTCCAGCGCAACTTCCATTATAAAATAATCCTTCCTGCAATATGCGCTGTGAACGGTTCCGAGTTTATCCAGTCTTAATTTCTTCTGAACCTGTGTTTTTCCCGCTTCCGTCTCCTGTGCTGCAAAACGGATATAGCAGTCAGCCGATGTCTCTAATAACCGGCGGAAAAGTCCGTTGGAAATTGTTCCATATACAAATTCATGGAATTTTTTTTCTGCATCTTCTTCCTCTTCCACATATTGCCAGTCAAACTCCTGCTCCGCGAGGTCTTTTAATGCCTTCTTTTCCACATTTCCAACCATATCAAATATTTCTTCTACATTTTTTTCTGAAAAATCTGCGACAACCACATGACGCGTTGCCAACCGTCTCACTAATCCCTGTTCCTCTAAAATCTGCAACGCTTCCCGGACTGGCATTCTCGAATAGCCCAGCCTCTCTGACAACTCCTCCTGGCGTAACGGCTGTCCTGCTTCCATTCTTCCTGATAAAATTTCATTTTGTATCGCCTCTGCAATATAATCGCATGTGCGTTTATTTTTCATGGTAAAAACTCCCTTTTTTGTTCATATGTTACTTCGCAGTGTGCGCCTGAAAAATCTACACTACTTATTACTGCAATATATAATGTATCCAATTTTGGAAAATTTGTAAATATAAAGTTAAATTTTTTTCAACATTCATGTAGTAAAACTACACAAATTTTATTACACGCAAAAAAAGAACCACAGTTTTTTTCCTGTAGTTCTTTTTTCCTCTTACTTTAGCTGTTCGGATATTTATTAATCATACGCTCGATTAATTCTACTGACTCTTCAATACCATAGCTTGCGCTGTTAATACATAAATCGTAGTTTACAGCATCGCCCCATTTTTTACCGGTATAATCAAAATAATACTTCGCATGCTTTGCATCTAATTTTACCAAAAGATGTGCTGCCTGTTTATAATTTAAATTATGCAGCTCCATCATACGGCGTACACGCTGTTCAAAAGAAGCTGTAATGAAAATACTGATATGCGGAATTCTATGATTGGTAAGTACCACATCTGCACAGCGTCCCATTACAATAAAGTCTTCTTTCTTTGCCATCTCACAAATCAAATCACTCTGATTGAAAAAGATTGCATCCTGAACTGGAAGTCCATGATATTTTTTGAAGTTTTTAAGGAATTTTCCAGCACTTGTATTTTTCTCAATTTTGCCTTTTAATTCTTCCCTATAATTGCTGTGGTCTTCGATATCTTCTTTTTCTGCGTCCATTCTCTTTAAAACCCGATTAAAAATTTCCGCATCATAGTAATTGATCTTCAGCTTATCTGCCAGTGCAAATCCAATGTCTGTACCCGCACTGCCGTGAGTACGTCCAATACAGATAATTAAATGGTCATCCGGTGAAAACTTCTGTCTTAAGTTGGAAGTATTTAATGCTGCAAGATTTTCATTAATAATATCTACACTACCAAAGCTCGTTGGGATTTCTGCCAGCTTCTTTAAAATTTCATTGTATTCTGACATCATTTTATGATGAGCTTCTTTATCTTTAATCGTTCTTGCCATATTTCCAATCAGTGCTATCTCGGCTCTGATTTGATGACCCTGAGGCCTTGTAATGAGCAGCTTTGTAATTTCCTCAATACAGGTCGCCTCGGCTCCGGTATATGTTCTTCCCAGAGAGGAACCTACGCATTCATATACATCTTTATCTAACTGATAAATGCGCTTTGCAAGTTCATAACAATTCTGTTGATTATTTTCCATAATTCATCATTCCTTTCTCTCTGCTTATAAAAAGAACACCAGAGTATCAATAAGAAATACCGGTACTAAAATACATATTGACCAGCCCATATATCCAAAGAACGATGGCATACGGATACCGTTTTCATCAGAAATAGATTTTACCATAAAGTTTGGTGC
>CAKRCJ010000309.1 GCA_934307185.1 uncultured Roseburia sp. | reverse complement strand
CTCATGTACCACGGAACGCAGTACGAGATACAGAGCATTATAAATCCTGAGGAAAAGAACTATATTCTTGAGGTCATGTGCATCGAAAAGCATGAGAAGGATAAACCGGAGGTGTCGGATGAGTACTAAGGTTGAAATAGATTTTCACGGCTTTGATGAGGACCTTAAGAATGTCATATCTAAGTATCCTGATGAAACGGCCAAGTTCATGCGTAGTCAGGCAACAAAGTGGAAAAAGGACTGTAACGATAAAGGGTACAACATGTATACCAATGGGAAAAGGCCTATTCCTAAGAGTTGGAAGACGACGAAAGAGGAAAACATTCGTCATCAGGTAACTTCGATTGAGATACAGAACAAATCGCCGCTATTTCACCTTCTTGAAAACGGTCATGTCAAAGTGCTTTGGGGCAAGCGCACAAATGGTTTTGTTCCGGGAAAGCACTGGGCTGAAAAGACCCGTGCGGAGTGGCAGGATAAATTTGGCGATAATGTCTCGGAGTACCTCAATAAGATGCTTAAGGACAACAAGTTATGATTGAAATGATTCAGATAAAAAGCGCCTGCAATAGGGTGCTTAGAAATACGTTCCCAAAGATGAAGATCTATGGCAACGACTCATCCGAAGGGCTTGAAAGACCGTGTTTTTACACTGAGATCGTGCCTTATACCTTAACTTATGAGACTGTAAACATGGTGCATCAGCGCTGCGGCTTTAAGATTTCTATCTTTGAGAAAAAAGCAGATGAGACATTTCAGTTAAAAACACTTGCTAAGATCCGCGAGGCATTCGGCATGAAGCTGCATGTTGAGGATAGGCAACTGCAGATAACAGACCTGGACTTTGAGACAACAGGAAAGAACAATGATATTTTTCAGATCACATTAACTATTGAATGGTTCGACTCCATTACAAAGGCGGTCACTCAGCCGCTAATGGAGAATGTCGCCATTACAGAAAATATAAGATAAGGAGAAAAAGATATGGGCGCACCAACTATAAATATTTCGTTTATCGAAAAAGGCGCGACAGCTATCAAGAGAGGCGAGAGGGGCGTTGTTGCCCTTGTCCTTAAGGATAAGACTGCCGGTGTGCATACCGTTTATTCTATCTCAGGGATTCCGGAAGGCCTTACAGACGAGAATAAGCAGTATATAAAGGATGCTCTGATGGGATATCAGACAGCACCAAGAAAGATCATCGTATACGTCATGACGACCGGAGGCGAAGGAACTGACGGGTATGCTGAAATGATGAAGTACTTTGAGGCAGTCAAGTGGGATTGGATGGCTATCCCGACAGTCGAGACTGACGCAAAGGCGCAGGAGATCTCCACATGGATAAAGGGGCTTCGTACAAAGGATCATAAGATGGTTAAGGCTGTGCTGCCTAACATCGCTGCGGATTGTGAAGGTGTTGTTAACCTTGCTTCTACAGCAAAGATCGGAAGCACCGATATCACTGCTGAGCATTACTGCCCGAGAATTGCAGGCCTTATAGCAGGCACCCCGCTTACTATATCCTGCACTTATGCGCCGCTTAACGAGCTTACCGGATGCGAATACATGCCGGCAGAAGATATGGATAAGGCTGTTGATGATGGAAAGCTCATTTATAAGTGGGATGGCGAAAAGGTCAAGATCGTCAGAGGCGTGAACAGCTTCACGACTACATCCGACACAAAGGGAGAGTCATTCAAGAAGATAAAGATCATTGAAGCTATGGATATGATCTATGACGACATCAAGACCACAGCTGAGGATTCTTACATCGGTAAGTATGCTAATACTTACGACAATAAGTGCCTTCTCATCACATCCATTCACGCATACTTTGCAGAGCTTATGCGTGACGGTGTGCTTAATCCTGACTTTGACAATCGCTGTGAAATAGACATCGATGCCCAGAGGGTATGGCTGCAGGGTCAGGGCGAGAATGTCGAGGCAATGTCTGACGATGAAGTTAAGGTAGCTGATACGGGAAGCTTCGTATTCCTTAAGGCTAACATCAGGATTCTTGATGCGATGGAAGACATCACACTTGATATTTATATCTGAGGAGGTAATTGATGAACGGATTTACAGATAATCAGGTCATTAACGGCACATGGGGCGAGGTATGGCTTGATGATACATATATGGCCGAGGTTACCGCTTTCAAGCTTGAGATAAACGCTAAGTACACATCAATCACAAGAACAAGACATCTTGTAGACGGACAGAAGCTTACCGGCATTGAACCAAAGGGCGAGGTTAAGCTCCATAAGGTTTCCTCATTTGTTTCCAAGAAGGTTTCTGATTCTTTAAAGCAGGGCAAGTCTCCAAGCTTTAAGATCATTGCAAAGCTTTCTGATCCTGATGCTGTAGGTGCTGAAAGAGTTGTAGCGTATGGCTGCAAGTTTGATAAGGCTATACTTGCTGATTGGGAGGCAGGAAAGAACGGCGAAGAGTCCTACAGCTTCACTGCAGAAGACTGGGACTATCTTGACACTATAGGTTGATTTTTAAAGGGCTCAAGGTCAAAAACTTGAGCCTTAATTTATTTGGAGGATGAAAAAAAATGTCATTGTTAGACGCACTGATGCGCATGGACAAGGGCGCATTTACGCATGAAGAGACAGCAGAGATAAAGTCAAGGAACTTATCAAAGGTTCTCGGAGAAGACGTCATCGTTAAGGTCAAAGGACTCGACAGCGAACAGTATATGGAGCTCACAGCACTTGCCATTGATAAGAAGGGCAACACGGATTACGGAAAGTCTTATGATTCAATGGCTCTGATAATAGTTGAGGGCATGGTAGAGCCGAATCTTAAAAATGCTAAGCTTCAGGAGCACTTTGGAGCGGCTACACCGAAGGAGCTTGCAAAAATGTTCTTTAAGGGAACAGAGCTTCCGGAGATCGCGGGCAAGATAGGTGAGCTGTCAGGCTTTGGCGCAAACGCTGAGGACCAGGAGGAAGAAATAAAAAACTAATCAAGTCCGATGGAAAGACAAGCATCATGTATATGCTGTTCCGTCTGCATGGGTGGAAGCCATCGGATTATTACAACATGGGATATGGCGAGCAGATAATCACTAATGCCTTTATCAGGCAGGAAATTGAAGACATATCCGAAGAATATGGGAG
>CAKRCJ010000308.1 GCA_934307185.1 uncultured Roseburia sp. | reverse complement strand
TTTTTATTCGTAGCAGACTCCCGAAAAAAGTCTTTTCAAATCCATAACGCAACCTGACAATGTGGCAGCGTCATTTATTTTCATTAAACTCCGGTTTACCCCTGCGACGAAGTATTCACAAACTGGCTCTCATACAGATTTGCATAAAATCCTTTCTGTTCTAAAAGCTCCTCATGCCGTCCCTTCTCGATAATTTTTCCATCCTTCATGACAAGAATAATATCTGCCTCCTGAATGGTGGACAAACGGTGTGCTACGATAAAACTTGTCCTGCCCTGCATCATTTTCGCAAATGCCTGCTGGATTTTGATTTCGGTTCTTGTATCAATTGATGATGTTGCCTCATCTAAAATAAGCATTGGCGGCAGACACAGCATTACTCTTGTAATACAAAGAAGCTGCTTCTGTCCCTGTGAAAGATTTCCTCCATCCTCGGCAATCACGGTATCGTAACCGTTTGGCAGACGTTTGATAAAGCTGTGTGCATGGGAGGCTTTCGCTGCTGCGATGACTTCCTCATCGGTTGCATCTGGTTTTCCCATTACAATATTGTCACGGATTGTTCCACTTCGAAGCCAGGTTTCCTGTAACACCATTCCGTAATTATTACGAAGACTCTTTCTTGTCATCTCTTTCATCGGAATACCGCTGACGCGGATGGTTCCCTTATCCACATCATAAAAACGCATCAGAAGGTTAATTAACGTTGTCTTTCCACAGCCAGTCGGTCCGACAATTGCCACACGCTGTCCCGGTTTTACGGAAAGGTTAAAGTCCTCAATTAACTTCTGTTCTGGAACATAGGAGAAGGATACATGCTCTAATTCGATGTTTCCGTCCGCCTTCTCTAATACGGCTGCATCTGATGCGTCCGGTACCTCTGACGGTTCCTCCATCAGTTCAAATACGCGCGCTGCACATGCAAGCGCATTCTGAAGCTCTGTGATAACGCCCGAAATCTCATTGAATGGTTTCGTGTACTGGTTTGCATAGCTGAGTAACGCAGAAAGCTGTCCTACCGTAATTCCTCCGGCGATTGCGGTAAACGCTCCAACAACGCCAACAACCGCATACACAAGGCTGTTTACAAATCGTGTTGCCGGATTTGTGATACTGGAAAAGAAAATTGCACGAAGCGAACACTTCTGTAATCTCTGATTAATCTCGTCAAATTTTTCTAATGCCTCATCTTCATGGGTAAATGCCTGTACCACTTTCTGATTTCCGATCATTTCCTCAATCAGTGCGGTCTGCTCTCCTCTTGTTTCCGACTGAAGCTTGAACATGGAAAATGTCTTTTTTGCGATAAAGCTTGCCACTAAAAGGGAGACCGGTGTAATAACAACCACCGCAACGGTTATTTTCACACTGATGGTAAGCATGAAAATAAGTGTACCAAAAATAGTTACAATTCCGGTAAAAAACTGCGTAAAACCCATCAAAAGACCATCTGCAAACTGGTCGACATCTGCGATAACACGGCTTACGATTTCTCCGTAGGAATGTCCGTCAATGTATTTTAACGGAAGCTTTTCAATTTTATCGAAGGCTTCTTTACGGATATCACGGATTACATTATAAGTAATCTTATTGTTGCAGGCATTCATTACCCACTGAGCTGCTGCTGTAATTAAAATAATGACTGCCATTTTCTTTAAAATAAAAAGAAGTCCGGTTAAATCGACCAATCCCTTATCAATAATTAAATCCACAGCACGTCCGGTTAAAACCGGAAGATATAACGTTAGTGCTACCGTCACACCGGCAAGGATAATTGACATTCCAAGATAGCCCCAGTATCTTCTGATATAATTCATTACTTTCCGAAGGGTTGATTTCTGCTTCTGATTTACAATCTTTTTCATTTATCTTCCCTCCTCATTCTTTTTAAACTGTGAATAATAAATTTCCTGATAAACATCACAGTGATTTAATAATTCATCGTGTGTGCCCATTCCAACAATTTTTCCATCGTCTAACACGATAATTTTATCTGCATACATGATAGATGCCGCTCTCTGCGATACAATAAATACGGTTGCTTTATTTTCCATATCACGGATTGCCATACGTAACTTCGCATCTGTTGCAAAATCAAGTGCAGATGCACTGTCATCCAATATCAGAATATCCGGTTTTTTCACAACCGCACGGGCAATAGTCATTCGCTGTCTCTGACCGCCGGAAAGGTTCTTTCCGCCCTGCTCGATTTCAAAATCAAGACCGCCTTCTTTTTTGTCCACAAACTCTTTCGCCTGTGCAACAGAAAGTGCCTGCATAATATCTTCATCAGTTGCATTTTCATTGCCCCAGAGCATATTTTCACGGATAGTACCTTTAAAAAGAACTGCTTTCTGAAGAACCATCCCGACTTTTTCGCGAAGTTCTTCTAACGTATAGTCTCTTACATCTTTTCCCGCTACACGGATACTTCCCCTGGTCGCATCGTAAAAACGTGGAATAAGGTTGACAACCGAAGATTTACCGGAACCAGTTCCTCCGATAATACCAATTGTCTCACCTTTTCTTACGGTAAAGTCAATATCAGTAAGCGACTCCTCTCCTGCTCCTGCATAGGTTAAGCTGACATGAGAAAACTCAACCATGGCATCGCTTTCGTTCTTTCCTTGTGCACTTTCCAATGCTTTCTGAGAATTTTTGACCGATGGCTCCATCTCAAAAATCGCCTGGATACGGTTTCCACAGGCAATTGATTTATTAATATTAATAATAAGGTTTGCCAGTTTTATAAGTTCTACCAAAATCTGGGACATATAATTGACAAGTGCAACAACCTGTCCCTGTGTAATGTATCCATTATCCACGCGGATAGCTCCAGTCCAGACCAGTACCACAATTCCTCCGTTTACAATGATATAGGTAAGCGGATTCATCAGGGCAGAAATCTTGCCAACATAAAGCTGTATCCTTGTTAATGCATCATTACTTTCATTGAAGTGGACACGCTCATCCTCCTCTTTGTTGAAAGCACGGATTACCCTGCTTCCGGTCAGGTTTTCTCTTGTAATTCCAAGCACCTTATCTAACGCAGCCTGTACTTTTTTATAAAGCGGAATACTCACAATCATAATTCCGAAAACGACAACTGACAAAAGCGGAATTGTCACAACAAAAA
>CAKRCJ010000307.1 GCA_934307185.1 uncultured Roseburia sp. | reverse complement strand
ATCTTTCGATGACTTGAAATTCAAAATCTTTCAAGGTTATTCACTGTTCAGTTATCAATGTTCGTTTGTTGTTTTAGTAACTCTGATATGTTATCACATTCATTCGTGTTTGTCAACAACTTTTTTATTTTTTGTTTCTCAAGAACTTTTCGTTCTTTAGGAAGCTTTGCTATTTTATCACAAGCAGTTTGCTTTGTCAAGAACTTTTTTATTTTCTTTTGAAACACTTTGTTGTCACTCGTCCGCGACAGCTTGTTTATATTACCTTATCTAAATTCATTTGTCAATACATTTTTTGACATTTTTTTACTTTTTATCCTATTTATCTTTTTCACTCATATTCTGTGGTTCTTTCCTTTCTATATTATAATATGCAGGTGTTTGCGAATATGTATTTTCACTTTTTTCTTTATTATGACACACATATTTGGTATAATATGTAGACGGTGAATTTTTTAGACTAAAAAAAGGAGACCTAATTTATGAATTATGGAAAGAAAGGTTCGAAAAAACGCGAAATTGAACTAACCTCCAAAGGCATCATTATCAAGAAAAAATTTCATGTGATTTTCTGTAAGATATTACTTGTCTGTTTTTTTGCAGTTGTAATTATTGGCGGAAGTCTTGGTTTTGGTTTATACAAAGGTATTCTCGATTCCGCACCATCTATAGATGATATTGATGCAACCCCTACCGGTTATCTTACAACGGTATTGGACAATCAGGGAAATGAGATTGCAACATTAGTCGCATCCGGTTCGAATCGAAAAAATGTAACAATTGATGAAATTCCTATTAATTTACAACATGCATTCGTAGCTATTGAAGATGAACGTTTCTACGATCATAACGGTATTGACCTTCCTGGTATTATCCGTGCCGGTGTTGTCGGAATCACATCCGGTGACTTTTCTCAGGGTGCAAGTACAATTACCCAGCAGCTTTTAAAAAATACTGTTTTCACCGAATGGACCAGTGAGTCATCTCTTATGGACAAATTCGAAAGAAAAATTCAGGAACAGTATCTCGCCGTCCAATTGGAAAAAAAGGTTACGAAGAACTGGATTATGGAAAATTACCTAAATGCAATTAACCTTGGTCAAAATACTCTTGGTGTCGCAGTTGCTTCTGAGCGTTATTTCGGAAAAGATGTTTCAGAACTAACTCTTTCTGAATGTGCTGTATTAGCTGCAATCACTCAGAATCCATCCAGATTTAACCCAATCACAAATCCTGAAAAAAATGCCGAACGCCGCATGAAAGTTTTAAATAACATGTTGGATCTTGGATACATTACACAGAGTGAATATGACGAGGCAGTTGCTGATAATGTATATGACCGAATTCAGCTTGTCAACGTAGAGCTTCAGGATAACGGTATCAATTCTTATTTTATTGATGAACTGACGGATCAGGTTATCCGTGACCTGGTAGAACAGAAAGGATACACAGAAACCCAGGCATATAAAGCTCTTTATCAAAGTGGACTTACTATTTACTCTACACAGGATATGGATATTCAAAATGTTGCCGATGAGGAAGTAAACAATGCCGAAAATTATCCTGGTGATACGAAAGTTTCATTTTCTTATCGTGTTTCCATACGTTCTTCAGATGGAACTGTAAAGAATTATAGTGAACAGACAATGCTCTCTTATTATAAGAACTCCGAAAATCCGAATTTTAAAAGTAAAAATTATTCCATTAATTTTTCTTCGGAAGAGGAGGCAGCCGAGGCAATCGAACAATATAAAGCTGATATTATGAATGACGGCGATGAAATTGTTGACGGAAGCGAAACTGTTATCTATACGCTTCAACCTCAGGTAGCATTAACAATTATTGAGCAGTCCACAGGCGAAGTAAAAGCAATTGTCGGTGGTCGTGGAGATAAAACAGCGAGCAAAACCTTAAACCGCGCAACAGATACTACAAGACAGCCAGGTTCTACTTTTAAAATTCTTGCTGCTTATTCCGCTGCCTTAGATGCCGGTGGACTTACTCTTGCATCTGTTCAGGATGATGCCCCATATGTTTACGCCGGAACAGAAGGCAAGTCTGTAACAAATGCAGACAAGCGTTATCGCGGTTTCACAACTTTAAGAGAGGCCATTACACATTCTATCAATATTGTAACTGTAAAAACATTGTCACAAATTGGTCCATCTCTTGGCTGGCAATATGTACAGGATTATGGATTTACAACTGTAGATTCCAGAGATATTAATGAATCCTTAGCACTTGGTGGTATTACGCAGGGTGTTTCAAACCTTGAACTTACTGCTGCTTACGCAACGATTGCCAATCAGGGAACATATATTAAACCGAAATTTTATACAAAAATTTTAGACCACGATGGAAATGTATTAATAGATAACACAACATCAGAATCTCATACTGTTATCAAAGAAACAACTGCCTGGCTTCTAACCAGCGCCATGGAAGATGTTATGACTGCCGGTACCGGTAAGGTTGCATACTTCGGAAGTTCTATGCCACAGGCTGGTAAATCAGGTACAACTACGAGTAACCGAGATGCTTTATTCGCTGGCTATACACCATATTACACCTGCACTATCTGGGGCGGATATGATGATAATTCTGTTCAAAATGGAAAAACAACCAGCTATCCAAAGAAAATATGGAAGGCTATCATGAGCCGTATTCATGAAAATCTTGCTTATAAAGATTTTACAAAGCCTGCAGATATCGTTTCTGTTGCCGTATGCAAAGAATCCGGAAAATTACCAATTGAAGGTGTCTGTGACCATGACCCTCGCGGTAACTGTGTTATTACAGAATATTTTGCCAAAGGTACTGAACCTACCGATTACTGTGACCACCATACTGTCGTAAATATTTGTACTGTTTCCGGAATGCTTGCAGGCAGCTATTGTCCAACAGCAACCGTAACTTCCAGCGTATACGAAATTGGCGGTACAGAAGGCACAGAAGATACTCCATATCTGTTAACAGATGCTTTTTCCAGCCAGACATGTACTGTCCATAACGCCGGTAACTCAACTTATACAGGAGTTTACTCTTTCCCAACTACAGTTGGTCCGAACTCTCCTAGAAACGATTCGACAGTAGATAATTCTTCTGATACTCCTACTACCGACAATGCCGCAGATACTC
>CAKRCJ010000306.1 GCA_934307185.1 uncultured Roseburia sp. | reverse complement strand
ATGTAGAAGATTTGCTCTCCTATGTTGCAATCGGCGCACGTTCCGTAGAGGATCAGCAGCACCGTCTGACCGTCAGCGGTTTTGATGTTGCCTCCGGTATGAAAAATCCGACCAGCGGTGATTTTGCCGTTATGTTAAACTCTGTTTATGCTGCACAGCACCCACATCATTTTGTTTACCGTGGCTATGAAGTAGAGACAACCGGAAATCCACTTACCCATGTGGTACTCCGCGGTGCAGTCAGCAAACATGGCAACAGTACTCAGAATTATCACTACGAGGATTTAATCCGCCTCTGCGATATGTACGCAAAAATGGACCTTGTAAACCCGGCAGCGATTATTGATGCAAATCATTCCAACTCCGGCAAAAAGTTCAAAGAGCAAATCCGCATTGTAAAAGAAGTGATGCATAACCGCCAGTTATCCGCTGATATCAAAAAAATGGTAAAAGGTGTTATGATTGAAAGCTATATTGAAGAAGGAAACCAGAATATCCATGAACATGTTTATGGAAAATCCATCACCGACCCTTGTCTCGGCTGGGAGGATTCGAAAAAATTAATTTACGATATTGCTGATATGTGCCGGTAAAAAGAAACTGCAATTACAGAAGCAAAACAAATGTTCGTTTTCCTGTAATTGCAGTTTTTTATTAAAATATACGATTGTCAAAATAGAGTTCTTAATCAAAGCACCCTTTTCTACAGCTCTGCTGCCTGTCCCAACTGTGCATATATCTGTGTTGTCGAAATATCCGAATGTCCTAAAATCTCCTGGACAACTTTCAAGTCCGCACCGCTGTCTGCTGAATGTGCCGCAAAAGAATGGCATAACATATGTGGTGTAATCTCCGACTTAATTCCTGCTTTCTTTCCGTAAGCTTTGATTAACTTCCAGAACCCCTGACGGCTCATTCCCTGTCCGGAGCAATTAGGAAACAGCCATTCGCTTTCCTCTTTTGCAAGACTCGGACGTGCATCTTTTAAATACTTTTCCAAATAATTTCCTGCCGTCTTATCTAACGGAACCTCACGAAATTTATGTGTTTCTGTACAGGTGATACAATTGTTTTCAAAATCCACATCAGACACTTTTAAGGAAACAAGCTCTGAAACACGCATTCCAGTGGCATATAACAGTTCAAGCATTGCCTTATCCCGCAGTCCCTTCGGTGTATCCTCCTTTGGCTGTGCTAACAACCGTCCGGTTTCTTCCTCATTTAACACCGCCGGCACTTTCTTCTCTACCTTTGGAGCTTTTAATTCCAATGCGGGGTCTACCACTACTCTCTGCACTTTCTCCTCATAATGAAAAAATGCCTTCATCGATGCAACACTTCTCGAAACAGTTGCCGGCTTTAAGCCGGTGCTTTCCAAAAACAGGACATATCCATTCAGATTTTCTGTGGTAATGGCATTTATGTCATTAATTCCCTGTTCCTTTAAATACAGACACATCTTTTTCAAATCACGTTCATAAGATACTTCTGTATTTTCAGAAGTCTGTTTTTCCTGATGAAGATATTGGATAAAATTATGGATATCCTGTTTCATAGCCATTCCCTGCCCCGATTTCTTTCTCTTTTCGTAAGAATTCATAAGTCTAAAAAATTCCTCAAAATGAGGGATATCATATATTATAATAACAAGCTTTTTAAAAAGCAATGAATATTTTTTCAAATTATATGATATTTTTGAGCAATAGAGGTGAAACATACGCTTCTGACACACATCCTGCCAAAAGAAACACAAAAATCATTACCATCTGAAGCTTTCCTTTTTCTCTTTCCCTGCATTTTGCATAGAACAAAAAAGCCGCCGAATAACAAAGCCATTGCGGAAACATTGCTGCAAGTACAATTACTACCCCATATATCCCCCTGTCCATAATCGACATTGTCATAAATATTCCAATAAGGAAAAAAAGACAACACGGTGCAGTCTTTACCATTAATTCTCTTGAAATTACATTTGCAAGTAATATAATCCCAATGGTTACTTTCAGACGCTGTATTAGAATATAGCAAAAATATCTGTCATAAGATACATTCGAAAATCCTGTTGACAACTCACTCCAAAAAGGAATAATCCCATGAGCAGAAAAATAATCTTCCCCTATCAGATTTACAAGTACAATTCCTATCAAAAAAGAAAGAATTCCTATTAAACTGCTTTTTTTTACCATAACATAAGTTCCCGTCTTCTTTCTGGTTTCCTGTTTATCATAAATTTATGCAGTAAATTAGAATTCTTTCCTTCTGGAGCAAAATCCAGACAATTATTATTTATAACCGGTGTTCATTCAGTAAATTTTTGTATGCCAGAATAGAAGCTACTGTTTTTGCATCCTGTATTTTTCCGGCATATATCATATCGCAGAGTTCATTTACATCACACTCTTTCACTTCAATTGCTTCCGCTTCATCTAAGTGCTGTTTCCCTTTGACAAGCTTTCTTGCTAAATATACATCAATAAATTCATCACAAAAAGCCACGGTCGTCTTAAGCGAAATTAAAAATGATAAATCCTCACTTCGATAGCCTGTTTCTTCTTCTAATTCTCTCGCTGCGCATACTTTTGTATCTTCTGTTACACTGTCTCTTGCCCCAGCAGGAATTTCTAACGTCATGCGTTCTAATGCATTCCGGTACTGGCTTACCATTAAAATTTTTCCGTTATCTAATACCGGAACGACCGCAGCAGCCCCTTTTCTGTGGGAAATAAAATCCCATTCCTCTGTCTTTCCATCTGAAAGCTCCATTGTATCCTTATAAAAATCAACAATAGCTCCTTTTTGTATCAGTTCTCTTTTTACCCTCTTGGCATGCTCCTTCATATTTTCCCTCTTTCCTGTTTTTTTGAAATTATTAAAAAAAGAACACGAAATTCTTTTTCATTTCGTGTTCTTTCTACTTACTCTTTTATGCTATTTTGCAAAGTCCGTTACTCTGGACTCGCGAATTACATTTACCTTAATCTGTCCCGGATATTCCATCTCAGCTTCAATCTGCTTTGCAATATCGCGTGCTAATAATACCATATCTGCATCATTAACCTGTTCCGGAACTACCATAATTCGAATCTCTCTACCTGCCTGAATAGCAAATGATTTTTCTACTCCCTTAAATCCGTTTGAAA